>NZ_JBHXBG010000032.1:0-36560 GCF_042726755.1 Promicromonospora sp. NPDC060271
GGGTGCGAACCCGCCGGACCCGCCGACAGCCGGCACCCGACGGGGTGGTCGTTGTCTTGACAGCACGTGGGGCGCGCGGGACGCTAGCGGCGCTAAAGCGCTTTAGTCGGCGCCGCGGCACCATCATGGGCACGGCAAGCGACACGGCAAGTCCCCAGGGCGCGACGAAGCATTGCTGGAAGGAACTGTCATGAGGATCAGGAGCATCGGGGCCGCTGGAGCGGCCCTGACCGTGCTCGCCGCCCTCGGCGGCTGCACCCTGAGCGGCGGGGGCGACGCCGAGGCCGGGCCTGCCGCCGACACCCCGGGGGGCGCCGTCACCGGCGAGGTCACGCTGCAGACCTGGGCGCTCAAGCCGAACTTCACCGAGTACGTCGAGGGCGTCATCGCCGACTTCGAGGAGACGTACCCCGGCACCAGCGTGACCTGGCTCGACCAGCCGGGCGACGGCTACTCGGAGACGCTGCGCGCGCAGGCCGCCGCCGGCGAGCTGCCCGACGTCACGAACCTGCCGCCCGACTTCGCGTACTCGCTGTCGCGCGAGGGCCTCCTCACGGACCTCACGACGGTCGACGAGGGGCTCGAGGACACGTACGTGCCCGGCGCGCTGGAGGCCTACCGGTACGCGGGCACGGAGGGCACGTTCGGGTACCCGTGGTACCTGACCACCGACCTGAACTACTGGAACTCCGAGATGTTCGAGGCCGCCGGTCTCGACCCGGCGGCGCCGCCCACCACCCTGGACGAGCTCATCGTCCAGGCGCGCACGATGAAGGACGTCACCGGCGGCTACCTCATGAGCCGCAAGCCGGGGCTCGGCGACTTCGCGGCAGAGGGTCTACCTATCCTGTCCGAGGACGGCACGAGGTTCGTGTTCAACACCCCGGAGGCCGCCGAGCTGCTCGACGCCTACCGCGACGCGTACGCCGACGGCCTCATGCCCGACGACGTGCTCACCGACGCCTACCTCGGCAACAGCCAGCTCTTCACCGACGGCAAGGTGGCCTGGTCGACGGGCGGCGGCAACTTCATCGCCACCGTGCTCGAGAACAACCCGTCGCTCGAGGGCAAGGTCGTCCCGTCGCCCTACATGGGTGCGACCCCCCTGTACGTGCAGGGGCTGTCGATCTCGGACCAGTCGGCCAACCTGCCGACGGCGGTGGCGCTGGCGCGGTTCGTCACGAACGCCGCCAACCAGGAGGCGTTCGCCGAGGAGGTCCCCGGCGTCTTCCCGTCGACCGCCGAGTCGCTGGACAAGCCGGAGCTCGCCGAGAGCGACGGCACCCCGCAGGGTGCGGCCAAGCAGATCGCGTACAACAGTCTGGGCACGGCGCGGCTGCTGCAGCCGGTCGAGGTCAGCGAGGCGATGACCACCATCATCAACCAGCAGCTCGCGGCGGCGATAGCGGGGGACAAGACCTCGCAGGAAGCGCTGGACGCAGCGGTCGAGGAGTGCGACAAGCTCCTCGCCGACCAGTGATGACGTCCGCAGCGCACCCGAACCGCAGACCGACCATCGCCGATATCGCCGCGCACGCGGGCGTCTCACCGACAGCGGTGTCGTTCGCGCTCAACGGCCGTCCGGGGATCAGCGACCGGACCAGGACCCGCATCCTGGCCGCCGTCGCCGAGCTCGGGTGGCGGCCGAACGTGGCCGCCCGCGCCCTGGGCGGCCGGCGGGCCGACACGGTAGGCCTGGTCGTCACGCGACCCGCGCGGACCCTGGGCGTCGAGCCGTTCTTCGCCCAGCTCGTCTCGGGTCTGCAGGCGCGGCTCTCGGCGGACCTCGTGGCCCTGCAGCTCCTGGTGGTGGAGGACATGTCCGCGGAGCTCGACGTCTACCGGCGCTGGGCGGCCGAGCGGCGTACCGACGGCGTCGTCGTGCTCGACCTCGAACGCGACGACCCGCGCCCCGAGGAGCTGGTGCGGATGGGCCTGCCGGCGGTACTGCTCAGCGGCGACGGCACACCCGGCCCCGTGCCCGCCGTCTTCGCCGACGACCATGCCGCCATGACCCTGCTCGCCGAGCACCTGGCGGCGCTGGGGCATGTGCGCATCGGCCACGTGGGCGGCGTTCCCGCGTACGTACACTCCGCGCGGCGGGCGGCCGCGCTGCACGACGCCGGGGCGCGCCTCGGCCTCGACCTCACGACAGTGCCGGCGGACTTCTCCCAGGACGAGACCGCGGCAGCAACCAGGGCCCTGCTGGCCCGCGACGAAAGGCCTACCGCAATCGTCTACGACTCCGACGTCGCCGCGCTCGCGGGCGTCACAGTGCTGGCCGAGGCAGGGCTCGACCTGCCGGGCGACATCTCCGTCGCATCCTTCGACGACTCAGAGCTGGTGCGTCTCGCGCACCCGCCGCTCACCGCGATGACCAGGGACACCTTCGAGCTCGGCGAGCTCCTGGCGGCCACGACGCTGTCGCTGGTCCGGGGCGAGCCGGTGCCCGACGTCGTGGACGCCCCCGCCCCCGTGCTGACCGTGCGCGGCAGCACGGGCCGGGTCCCGGGGGTGGCCGCATGACCGGGCCGGCACACGTCCCCGCGGGGCGGCCCGGCGTCGGCCTCACGAGCGAGCACGCACGGCGGATCGCGCACGCCGGCGCGGGCCGCACGGTGGTGCTCGACGGGCTGGACGTACCGGTCGAGGCCGGCACGGAGCTGCGCTGCACGCTCCTGCCGGTGCTCGACCAGGAGCTCACCTACCGCTCGACCTACGTGGCGGTCGACCTGCTGCTCGACGACGGGACATGGCTCCTGCAGACCGAGGCCGGACGCGAGCTCCGGGACCAGCACCGCATGCCCGCGACCGCCGTCGGGCAGGGGAAGGCGCGGATCCTGGTGCCCGACCACTGGAACCTGGTCCGGGTGGACCTCGACCAGGTGGCCGAGCGCCTGCCCGGCCGGCGCGTGCGCGCCGCCGCCGTCGTGACGGCGCCGCCGGACGGCGGGGACACCGAGGTGTGGCTGGACGCCGTCACGGTCGGACCCCGCCCGGAACGCGTCGTGACCGGCCGCGCCGACCTCGTCGACACCCGGCGCGGCACCCACTCCTCGGGCGCGTACTCGCGCGGGAACAACGTGCCCGCGGCCGCCGTGCCGAACGGCTTCACGATGTGGGTGCCGCTCACCGACGCGTCGACCGAACGCTGGCTCTACTCGTGGGCCACGCACAACGGGCCGGACAACCGGCCGCGCCTGCAGGGGGTCGGCATCTCGCACGAACCCAGCCCGTGGATGGGGGACCGCGACCAGCTCGCGTTCCACCTGGTCGCCGCGCAGCCGGACGAGGCGGCCCCGCCCGACGCGGGCCTCGAGGCCCGCGCGCTCTCCTTCTCGCACGACGCCGAGACGGCCCGCCCGCACCGCTACGGCGTCGACCTGGACGACGGCTCCCGCATCGACGTCGCGGCCTCGGACCACGGCGGCGTGCTGCGGTTCACGTTCCCGCCCGGCGCCACCACCGGCCACCTGATCGTCGACGCCGTGAGCGACGCCGGAGCGGACGGCCCGCCCGTCGCCGTCACCGTGCACGACGACGGTACGCTCACCGGCTGGAGCGACCACGGCAGCGCGCTCTCGGTGGGCCGCAGCCGCATGTACGTGGTGGGTCAGGTCTCCCGGCCCGTCCTGCGCACCGGCCGGGCGCGCGGCCGGGAGCACGCCACGTACGCGACGGTGGCGCTCGACCCGGCCGCCGGCCCCGACGGCGCGGCGGGCCGCACGGTCGAGGTGCGCGTGGCGACGTCGTACATCAGCGAGGACCTCGCCTGGCGCGCCCTGGAGCGCGAGGTGGCCGGCTCGTTCGACGAGGTGGCCGAGCGCACCCGTGCGCAGTGGGAGGAGCGCCTCGGCGTGCTCGACGTCGAGGGCGCCACGCCGGAGCAGCAGGTCACGCTCTACTCGAACCTCTACCGGCTCAACCTGTACCCGTCGTCGTACACGGAGCTCGGCACCGACGGTGAGCCCGTGCACGCCTCACCCGTGCTCGACGGCGCTCCCGTCCTGCCCGGCGAGATGTTCGTCAACCACGGGTTCTGGGACACCTACCGCACCTGCTGGCCCGCCTACGCGCTGCTCTACCCGGACGTCGCGGCCCGGCTCGCCGACGGGTTCGTGCAGCAGTACCGCGAGGGCGGCTGGGTCGCGCGGTGGTCGTCGCCGGGCTACGCCGACCTCATGACCGGCACGTCGTCCGACGTCGCCTTCGCCGACCTGTACCTGCGCGGCGTGCCCCTGCCCGACCCGCTCGCCACCTACGACGCCGGCCTGCGCAACGCGACCGCCCTGCCCACCCGGTCCGGCGTCGGCCGCAAGGGCCAGGACTTCGCGCTCGCCCACGGCTGGGTGCCGCGCGACGTCGACGAGTCGGTGTCCTGGGGCCTGGAGGGCTACATCAACGACGCGGGCCTCGCGCGGATGGCCGCGGCGCTCGCGGACGCGCCGGGTACCCCCGACGCCCGCCGGCGCGCCCTGCGCGACGAAGCCGCCTACCTGCGGCAGAGCTCGCTCGGGTACGTGCACCTCTTCGACGCCCGCACGGGGTTCTTCCGGGGACGCGACCGGGACGGGTCGTTCGGCTCCGGCCCGTTCGACCCGGACGAGTGGGGCGGCGACTACACCGAGTCCGACGCGTGGAACTTCCTGTTCCACCCGGTGCACGACGGCGCGGGCCTGGCCGCCCTGCACGGCGGCCGCGCGGGGCTGGAGCGGCTGCTGGACCGGTTCTTCGCCACGCCGGAGCGGGCGGACAAGCCAGGCACCTACGGGTCCGTGATCCACGAGATGGTCGAGGCGCGCGACGTCCGGATGGGCCAGTTCGGCCAGTCCAACCAGGTGTCCCATCACATCGCCTACGCGTGGCTGTTCGCCGGCCGGCCGGACCGCACGCAGGGGACCGTGCGCGAGGTCCTGGCCCGGCTGTGGACCGGCAACGAGATCGGGCAGGGCTACCACGGCGACGAGGACAACGGCGAGATGTCGGCCTGGTACGTCCTGTCCGCCCTGGGGCTGTACCCGCTGGAGATCGGGTCCTCGCGCTGGGCGGTCGGCTCGCCGCTCTTCGAGCGCGCGGTGGTGCACCGGCCCGACGGCGACCTCGTGGTCGAGGCACCGGGCGCGGCCGACCGCTGGTACGTGGCGGGGCTGGAGCTGTCGGACGTCGATGGCGCGGCCCGGGCGGTGGAGGCGCCGTCGGTGGAGCACGGCGACCTGACCGGGGGAGCGACCCTCCGGTTCGCCATGTCCGGGACGCCGACGAGCTGGGGCATGCCGGCGTCGGCGGGCCCGGCGGGTGCGGGCAGCGGCCCGGACGGCGAGCCGGTCCGGCCGTGGCAGCGGGCCGACGGCGGCTGGCACGGCGTCGACGGGCCCCTGCCACGGCTGACGGACGGCGACCTGACGACGGCCGCCGAGGTAGCGGGTGTGCTCGAGTGGCGTCCGTTCGGCAACGTCCCGGAGGGTGCCGTGCTCCGTGCGTACACGCTGACGTCGTCTGCGGGGCCGGATCGGCAGCCGCCGTCGGCGTGGCGCCTGGTCGCGGACGACGGCCGCGTGCTGGATGAGCGGTCCGGCGAGCAGTGGCCCTGGCCGGGTCATCTGCGCCCGTTCGTGCTGGCCGAGCCGGTACCGCTGACCGGCCTGAGGCTGGAGACCGGCGAGGGCGGCGTGCTCGCCCAGGTGGAGCTGCTCGCCGACTGAACCGAGGCGCTGAGGGGTGGGCCGGGAGAACAGGTACCCCGCGGAGTGTGTTGCTGAGAGTAGACGACGTCCACTCTCAGCAACACACCTGCCCCGCGTGGTCTTTCCCGGCGGTCCCGCGCGGTTCCGGTATGTGAGATCTGACCATGGATCGTTGACTTCTATCGGTTCCATTCGTATGTTCTCTGACATCCAGAAGAACCGCACTAATCCGATCGGAAAGATGTAGTAATCCTGGACAGGTCATGAGCTCCGACGCGAAGCCCCGGCTGGTCGGACGGCAACCCCCCGCGCGGGTGGGTGCCCCGGGTGAGGACCAGGCCACCGCCGTCCGGCGGATGACAACACGCGTCGCTCGCCGCTGGGCGAGCAGGTGAGGAGAACGACGATGACCCGGAGCGCTGCCCCCGCCGTCCACGTGTCCCTGCCGTCCTGGAACATCTCCCCGCGGGCCGGTGCTGCCCCGCGCACGGGCATGTGTTGTCGCCGCTCCGTCCGCTGACCGCGGCAGACCTCGACCCTCCTCCTCCCATACCTTCCGGCAGCCACGCTCCCGGGGTGACCCAGCAATGCCGAAGTGCGCAGACCGTGCGCCGCCGGCTGGGACGCCCGGGTGCCGCCGCGCAGCCGTAGCCCCGAACGGAGCCCCGCCGTGCCGTACCCACCGCAGCCCACCTCCATCACCTCCGCCTCCTCCTCGCTCCGTCCCGTCGTGCTCGGCGTGGACCTCACCTCGGCCGGTGCCCGTCCCGGCGCGCACCGCGCCCGCGGCCCGATCCCGCCCCGCGCGTTCGACGGCGAACGCTTCCTCCAGCTCGTCCGCACCGCCGACCGTGCGCTGCTCGACCTCGTCACCCTCGACGAGGGCTTCCTGCTGCACCCCGGCCGTGGCCAGGTGACCGCTCGGCTCGACACCGTGGTCGCGGCGGCTCGCGCGGCCCGGGTCACGACGGGGATCGGCCTGGTCGCCGCCGTCGACACCGTCCACACCGAGGCGGCGCACACCGCCGTCGCCCTCAGCAGCGTCGACCGCGCGAGCAGCGGCCGGGCGGGCTGGCAGGCCGTCCGGCAGACGGCGGTCCCCGAGCCCGACGAGGCCTGGGCGTCCCGGGTCGAGCTGGGCATCCAGTCCGTGCACCGGGTGTGGACGGGTCGGCCCGGCACCGGCTCGGGCGCGGTCGAGCTCGACGCCGAGGGCCGCTTCCGCGTCGACCACGACGGCATCCGGTTCGCGATCCGCAGCCGCCCGAACCGTGGCGGGGCGGCACTGTCCCGGGTGCGTCCGCCGGTCGTCCTGCGCGTGCGCTCCGAGGCGAGCGCCAGGCTGGCGGGGCGCACCGCCGACGTCGTGCGGATCGCCGTGCGAGACGCCGCACAGGCGGTCCGGCTGCGGCGGCTCGTGCGCGACTCGGCGCTGTCCGCCGGACGCGACCCGGAGGAGTTGCGGGTGCTCGCCGAGGTGTACGTGGTGCTCGCCGCCGAACGGGCCAGCGCCCAGGCCCGGCTGGAGCTCGTCGAGGCGCTCGAAGGTCCGGAGCCCGGGCGCGGCGCGCACGTCGTCGCGGACACGCCGGACGAGCTGGCGGTCCTCGTCGCCGACTGGGCCGCCGTCGGCGCCGCCGACGGGTTCCTGCTGCGCCCGTCGTCACTCAGCGCGGACCTCGACGCGATCACCGACCACCTCGTGCCGGCCCTGCAGCGGGCCGGGCTGTTCCGTACCGAGCGCACGGAGACCACGCTGCGTGGATCGCTCGGGCTGCGCGACGGCGCCGCCGCTTCCCGCGCGCTGCCGACGGGCCGGCTGCTGAGCGCCTGACGGCTACCCCTGGGCGGCGGCCCCCCGACGGGCCGCCGTCAACCATCGATCCTTGAGGAGAACATCATGAGCACCCCTGAGCTGCGCAACCCTGAGAACGCCGGCGCCAAGGTTGCGGGCGGCGCGCTGCTGATCGACGTCCGCTCCGCGGCGGGCCGGGCGGCGACCGGCGAGATCCCCGGCGCCACGCTCGTCGACCGGAGCAACCTCGACGCGCTGTTCGGGCCGTCGGACAACCCCGCGATCACCCTCGACACACCGGTCGTCGTCGTGTGCGGCTCGGTCGACGGCTCCGGCCCGGTCGCCGAGGCGCTCGCGGCGCGCGGCTACACCGACGTCTCGCACGTCGAGGGCGGGTTCCCTGCCTGGAAGGACGCCGGCCTGCCCGCGACCGAGCCCGAGCCGAGCGCCGCACCGAGCGCTGCGCCATGACCGGGTTCGCCACCCGGCAGGTGCACGCAGGCGGCGCGGAGCGCGACGCCGGAGGGGCCGGCGCCGCACAGAGCGCGTCACAGAGCGCCGCACGGAGCACCGCACCGGAGCGCCGTCCGACCCCACGCGCCACGCCGGTCTACCTGACCGCCGGGTTCGAGTTCGAGGAGTGGGAGCAGGCAGGCGGCCACTTCGGCGGAGGCCAGGGTTACGCCTACACCCGCACCGGCAACCCGACCACCACCGCGGTCGAGCGCCGGATCGCGGCGCTCGAGGGCGGTGCGGACGCCCTGTTCGTGGCGAGCGGCCAGGCGGCCGTCACCGTCGCGCTGCTCGGCCTGGTCGCGGCCGGGCAGCGTGTGCTGGCCGCCGCCAGCCTGTACGAGGGGACGCGCGGGCTGCTCCTGGAGAACCTGCCGCGCCTCGGCATCGAGGCCGACTTCGTCGACGACGCCGCCGACCCGGCCGCGTGGGAGCGCGCGATCCGCCCCGAGACCCGGGTGCTGTTCCTCGAGTCGATCCCCAACGCCCGCAACGACCTGCCCGACCTCGCTGCCGTGGCCGACGTCGCGCACGCCAACGGGCTGGCGCTCGTCGTGGACAACACGCTCGCCACGCCCTACCTGCTGCGTCCGATCGAGCACGGGGCCGACGTCGTGGTGCACTCCGCGAGCAAGTTCCTGGCCGGGCACGGTTCGGTGCTGGGCGGCGTCGTCGTCGACTCCGGGACGTTCGACGCCGCCGCGTCGGGCGCGCTCTACCCGCACCTCGTGGCGCCGTCGCGCACCGGAGGGGCGAGCGTGGCCGCACGCCACGGCGGCCTGGCCCGCCTGGCGTACGCGCGCGAGACGGTGGCGCCGCGGTTCGGCCCCACACCGTCCCCGCTGAACGCCTTCCTCGTGGGGCAGGGGATCGAGACCCTGTCGTTGCGGGTGGCGCGGCAGAGCGCGACGGCGCTGGAGGTCGCGCGGTGGCTGGCGTTCCGGCCTGAGGTCGCGTCCGTGGACTACTGCGGGCTGGACTCGAGCCCGTCGTACGCCCTGGCCAAGCGCTACCTGCCCGACGGACAGGGCTCCGTCTTCACCTTCACGCTGCACGGCGGCGCCCCGGCGGCCCGCGCGTTCGTCGAGGCGGTGGAGGTGGTCACGCACATGACCCACATCGGCGACGTCCGCTCGCTCGTGCTGCATCCCGCGAGCACGAGCCACGTGCTGCGCACCCCCGCCGAGCAGGCCACCTCCGGGGTTCACCCCGGCACCCTGCGCCTGTCGATCGGCATCGAGGACCTGCCCGACCTGCTCGCCGACCTGGAGCGGGGGCTCGGCTCGGCGAGCAGGGCCGTACCCGAGGAGACACCATGACCCGCCAGCAGCACCTGGGCTGGTTCCTGGCCCGCGGCTTCGGGCCGCACGGCTGGGGCCACGACTACCTCGACTGGAACTACGACTGGACCCGGCCCGACCTCTACACCGAGTCGGCCCGCGCGCTGGAGCAGGCGGGGGTCGAGCTCCTGATCATCGAGGACGCGCCCTCGCTCGGGAGCCCGGAGACCATCGACCTGCGCGTGCGGCAGGCGTTCGGCGGGCCCAAGCACGACCCGCTGCTGCTGGCCCCGTACCTGTTCGCGGCCACGAGGCATCTCGGCGTCGTGCCGACGGTCAACCCGGCCGCCGTGCTGCCCTACACCGGGGCACGTCAGTTCGCGACGCTCCAGCACCTGTCGGGCGGCCGGCTGGGGCTCAACCTCGTGACCGACACGGGCAGCGCGCGCCACTTCTCCGCGGCGCCGCCGCTGGGGCACGACGCCGCGTACGACCGCGCGGAGGAGTGGCTCGACGGCGTCCGGTCGCTGTGGCGGTCCTGGGACGACGGAGCGCTGATCGCCGACCCGGGCACCGCCGGGCCTGGCGGCGGCCGGTCCGGCGGCCGGTACGCCGACGGGAGCCTGCTGCGCCCGGTGCGGCACCGGGGCGAGCACTACGCGTTCGACGGCCCGCTCAACGCGCTCCCGTTCGACGACGGGACGGGCGGCGAGCCCGTGATCGTCTCGCCCGGCGGCTCGGCCCGCGGGCTGACCTTCGCCGGGGCCAACAGCGACGTCCAGCTCGCGCTGGCGCCGCTGACCGAGCGCAGCGTACGGGACTACCGCGCCAAGGTGCACGCCGCGGCGCGCACGGCAGGCCGGGCGCTGGAGCACGTCAAGGTGCTCTTCGCGATCAAGCCGGTGCTGGTCTCCAGCCCGCAGGAGGCCGACCGGCTGGTCGCGGCGTCGGCGAACCCGGACGACGCGACGCTGCTGCGGGTCGCCGAGCAGCAGTCCAGTGACCTGGAGACCGACCTGACGGCGCTCGACCTCGACAAGCCGCTGCCCACGGGGCTGTTCGGCGACCACGTCTCGCACGGCTCGATCCGGCGGCTGGTGGGCGACCACGATCTGGCCACGACGCCGCTGCGCGTGCTGCTGGGCGGGCTGGCCCGGCTGGGCCGGATCGCCGACCGGTCGGGCTGGGTGGGCACCGCCGGGGAGCTCGCCGACCTGATCGAGGAGCTGGGGGAGTGGGGCAACGACGGCGTGCTGCTGTGGGGCGACCTCCACCCGGTCACCGTGCACCGCACGCTCGACGAGCTGGTCCCGATCCTGCGCCGCCGCGGCGTCCTGCGCACGGAGTGGGCCGACGGCGGTCTGCGGGCCAACCTGCGCGCGTTCTGAGCGCGCCGTACCGATCCGACCTTCTGACCCTGACTCGAACCGGCGTCCTGAGCCGGACGCCTGGAGGGAGCGCCGCCGTGCCGGTGATCGTCTCGAACCCGACCTGGGTCGCCACGACGTGGGACGACCCGCGCGCCGCCGCCCTGCGCGAGGCGATGACCAGCGAACTCGCCCCGCGCTACGCCGACCTGTGGGAGCGGCGCGACCGGCTGCTCGCGACCGCTGAGCCGGACGCGCTGAGCAGGGTGCCGACGGCGGAGGAGGTGCTGGTGACCTGGATCGCCCTGGACGGACCCCAGGCGGTCGCCACCGGATCGCTGCGTCGGCTGGGCGGCACGGCCCGCCACCCCGAGGTGGTCCACGAGGTCAAGCGGATGTTCGTGCGGCCGTCGCACCGCCGCAGGGGCCTGGCCGCGGGCGTGCTGGCCGCCGTCGAACGCTCGGCGCTGGACCGGGGGATCGAGGTGCTCCACCTGCAGACCGGCATCCGCCAGCCCGAGGCGGTGGCGCTGTACGAGCGCGAGGGCTGGACCCGCACCGCCGCCTACTCGCCCTACCCGGCGGAGACGAGCATCTGCTTCGAGAAGCGCCTCTGACCCGAGCTGTCGGACCCGCCCGCCGGTCGAGCCCGTCGATACCTGGTCTCGACAGGCTCGACCAGCGGTGGGCGGCGCGCGGTAGCGTCAGCGGCGTGAACCCCGAAGCATGGCGGCGCATCGTGGCGTGGCTGGTCGACTGGCTCTGCTTTCTCGTGTGGCTCGCGCTGGTCGCGGCGGTCGGGATCCCCCTGTATCTCGCCGGCGTGACGGGCCAGTGGTCCGTCGTGACGGCGAACGTCGTCTCAGCGCTCGTGACGGCCGTGCCGCTGACGATCTTCCTCGCCGTGCTCGAGTCCGGTGCGCGGCAGGCGTCGGTCGGCAAACGGGTGATGGGGCTCGAGGTCGTGGCCGCCAGGGACGGCGGCCGGCTCTCGTTCGCCTCGGCCCTGCTCCGGAACGCGCTCAAGGTCGCCGTGCCGTGGACGATCGGCCACGCGGCGGCGATCGCCCTCGCCGGGGCCACGACCATGAGCCCGGGCCTCGTGACCCTGACCGCGGCGGCCTACGTTCTGCCGCTCGTCTACGTCGTCACCCTGTTCGTCCGCGAGGGCCGCACCCCGTACGACCGGGCTGCGGGAGCCCGCGTCGTCCGCGCACGACCCTGATCGGACCTGGTGCGGCCACCACGTGAGATCTCCCGGCGGCTCCGCGCTGGCCCTCCGGGGGGATAGTTGTACGGCGGAATCTGTTGCGCTCGGTAGACATTGTCTACCGACCGCAACACACCCTGCCGACGTACGTTCTCCCCGCGTCCCCGCGTCCCCGCGTCCCCGCGTCCCCGCCGTACCGCGCCTGGTCCGCGCCGCCGGAGCGAGACCTCACGCCGCGCCGACGGCGGTCGTGGCGCGGCGCGTGAGCGGGGCGCGCAGCCCCAGGTGCTCGCGCAGCGTGGTCCCGCTGTACGACGTCGGGTAGGCGCCGCGTTCCTGCAGCTCCGGGACCACCTTGTCCACGATGTCGTCCAGACCCGACGGCACGATCCACGGGCTGATGTTGAACCCGTCGACGGCGCCCGTGCGCACCCACCGGATCAGGTCCTCGGCGACGGCGGCGGGCGTGCCCTCGAAGCCGCGCTCGCCGCTGTCGCGAACCACCAGCTCGCGGATCGACAGGTTCTCGGCCTCGGCCAGCGCCCGCCATCGCGCGGCGATCTCGCGGGTCCGGGCGCCGGTGGTCGCCGAGCCGCGCTCTCCGCCGAGCTCCTCGACGACCGGGTCGTGCGCCGGGAGCGGGCCGTCCGGGTCGTAGCCCGACAGGTCCTCGCCCCAGATGTTGCCGACCGTCGAGAGCGCGGTGGCCGGGGAGACCTGGTTCCAGCGCACCCAGCGCGCCTTCTCCTCGGCCTCGGCGGGCGTGTCGCCGACGATGATGCCGGTCCCGGGGAAGATCTTGATGTCGTCCTCGGGTCGCCCGGCCGCCACGGTCCGGCGTCGCACGTCGGCCGCGAACTCCAGGGCGTCGGCCAGCACGCTGCCGTGGCGGGAGAAGATGACGTCCGCGTTGGCGGCGGCGAAATCCCGGCCCTGCGGCGAGTCGCCGGCCTGGAAGATGACCGGATGGCCCTGCGGGCTGCGCGGCGTGGTCGGGTCGAGCTCGACGTCGAACAGGGCGCTGTGCTCGGAGACGTGGGCCACGACGGCGCGGGAGGCGCTGCCGGGAGGGCCGCCCTCCGCTCCGTCCGGGAACGCGTCCCAGATCTGGCGCGCGATGTCGAGCTGCCCCTGCGCCCGTTCGTACCGCAGCGCGTGGTCGAGGTACCCGCCGCGGCGGAAGTTCGCCCCGGTCCACGCGTTGTCGGTGGTCACGACGTTCCACGCTGCGCGCCCGCCCGAGAGCACGTCGAGGCTCTGCAGGCGGCGGGCGAGGTCCGCCGGATCGTTGTACGTGGTGTTCTGGGTGGCCACGAGGCCGATGTGCGTCGTGATCGCGGCCAGGGCCGCGAGCTGGGTGATCGCGTCGGGGCGGCCGACGACGTCGAGGTCGTGCAGCGCGCCCCGCGTCTCGCGCAGCCGCAGGCCCTCGCCCAGGAAGAAGGCGTCGAAGAGGCCGCGCTCGGCGGTGCGGATCACGCGCTCGAAGGTGGCGAAGTCGGTCTGCGAGCCGGACTCCGGGTCGGACCAGATGGTCGTGTGGTTGACCCCCTGGAAGAAGACGCCGAGGTGCACCTGGGCGGCGGGGCGGGTGACCGGATGGCCGGAGTGGTCGGGGTGGCCGGGGTGGCCGGGGTGGCCGAGGTGGCCGGGGCGGGTGTCGGGCACAGCCATGGCAGGTCTCCTCAGGCGACGCGGACGTCGTAGCGGTTGGCGGGGCGCGGGAGCCCGAGGGCGTCGCGGAGGGTGGCGCCCGGCCGGGGCGCCGCGGTCAGCCGCGCCGCACGCAGGGCGGGCAGGACGTCGCGCGCGAGCACCGGCAGGTCGACGTCGAGCACGGCGGGCAGCAACCGCACGCCGTCCACGGGGCGCCGTCCGTCCGGACCGGGGGTCGCGAGGTCGATGAGTAGCGCCACCAGGCTTGCCGCACTGCCGACGTGCCGCAGCGCGCCCGTGCCCCACGGCGTCCGGCTCGCGGGCGGCGTTCCGGCGTCCAGCTCGGCGAGGCGGTCGGCGCCGGTACGCCCGCCGGCGTCGAGCACCACCTCGATGTCGACACCGACGCGCGGGGAACGCTCGCGCGCGGAGGCGGCACCGGCCCGGACCGCGGCGACGTCGGACCCGCCGACGAGCGCGACGTCGACGAGCTGCTCGGCAGTGCTCCGAAGGTCGGCGGCGCCGCGCCCGGAGGCGATGTCGCCGTCGGCCGCGAGCACCACGAGCTGCCCCTGCGGCGGGCGGGGCGTGATGAGCGGCCCCTTGACCGAGAAGCTCTTACCCTCGAAGTCCACGTAGTGCACGCGGTCGCGGTCGAGGTACCGGCCGGTGGTCACGTCGCGCACCACCGCGTCGTCCTCCCACGAGTCCCACAGGTACCTGACCACCTGGACGACGTCGCGCGCCTCCCGCTCCAGGTCCGCGACGGCGGGGCGGCCGTAGGCGTCCGCCGTCTCGGCGTCCCGGGTCACCGAGGGGACCCAGCCGGCGCGGCCCGCCGTCGCGATGTCGAGCGAGGCGAGCTGTGCCGCGACGTGGAACGGCTCGGGATAGGTGGTCGGCACCTGCGGCACCAGGCCGATCGCCGTCGTCGTGCGGGAGACGAAGGCTGCGCGGGTGACGGCGTCCAGGCGGGCCGACGCGGGCGAGCCGGGCACCGCGGGCAGCAGCGCGTCGGCGAAGGAGACGAACGTGAGGCCCGCGTTCTCGGCCTGCCGGACCGAGCGGGCGAGCCGGTCGCCCGAGACGAGGTCGGCGCCGGCGAGGCCCGCCAGGACGGCGGCCGCCGGGTGGGTGCCGGTGCCGTCGGCGTCGAGGCCCACGAAGAAGGGTGTGAGGGGCTGTGCTGAGGGCATGGAGTCCTCCGGGGTCGCAGGGGTGCCGCAGGGGTTGGGCCGCAGGGGTGGACAGTGCTCAGACGGCTGTGTCGTCACCGATCCGGTGGTACGCGCGGTTCTTGTAGACCAGCGGGGCGGCGACGGGCTCGCCGCCGGTCCGCGTGAGGCTGGACTCCAGGGCCCGCAGCGACACCAGGTAGCTGTCGCCGACCGGCGTGCGCTGCACCACGCGGGCCCGGAACCACGACACGGCGCCGTCGATCACGGGCTCACCGGTGGGGAGCGCCGTCCAGCCGCCGTCGGCGAACCGGTCGATGCCGCTCGTGGCGAACCGGCCCGAGATGTCGTCCTGGCCGGCGGCGAGGAAGCTCACCGTGAGGGTGCGTGCCGCAGAGACCGCCGGCCAGGACGACGAGGCCGAGGCGAGGGAGAAGGCGAGCAGCGGGGGAGCCGCGGACACCGAGATGACGGACGTGGCGGTGAACCCGACCGGCCGGCCCTCGTGCCGGAGCGCGACGACGGCGACCCCGGCGGGGTGGTTGCGGAACACGGTCTTGAACTCGTCGGGGCTGAGCTGGGGCTCGTCCTGCTGGGCCAAGAGCTCCTCCAGGGCGGACAGGTCGGTGTCCTGCTCGGGCTGTGCGGTCATGGCAGTGCTCCTCGCAACGTGTCGAACGGCGCGGTCTCGCGTCGGGCGGGTGGCCGTGGGGAGGTATAGGTCGCCGGAGGACCGATGACCAGGACCAGACCCGGACTTCTCACTATCCGGACGTGCCGGGCGACGTGGTCCGGTCGAAGGCGGCCGCCAGCCGTTCGACGGCGGTGCGCAGCTCGGCGTCGGTGCGGTCGCCGTAGGCGAGCCGCAGCCGGCGTGCCGAGTCGGTGCCAGGTCCCGACGCGAAGAACTCGCCCTGCTGGTAGTCCACGCCAGCGGCGGCGGCACGGGCGTGCAGCCCGGCGGCATCCACCGCGGGGTCGGTCAGCAGCGGCCAGAGGAAGAACCCGCCCTCGGGCGCCGTGATCGTCAGCCGTCCGGGAAGCCGGGTCTCCAGCTCCCGCACGAGCAGCTCCGCGCGGTGCCGGTACAGGTCTCGGGCGCGGGCGAGCGTGGCGTCGAACCAGCCGGGGCGGCTGACGAGCAGGTGCTGGACGAGGGTCTGGACGAACGTCGAGGAGTGCGAGTCCTGGCGGTTGCGCAGGCGCAGCACCGCGTCGACCAGGTGCTCGGGGAGCACGAGCCAGCCCAGCCGCAGGCCAGGGCCGAGCGTCTTGGTGAACGTGCCCACGTACACCACGTGCTCCGAGTCGAAGAAGACGCGCCGCCCCTGGTCCTCGCCCGCGAACCGCAGCTCGCGGTACGGGTCGTCGGCGATCACCACGAAGCCGTACCGCGCGGCCAGCTCGACCAGGGCCGCGCGCTTGTCCGCCGACAGGGTGCCCTGCGAGGGGTTGTGGAAGTCCGGCACCGTGTACACGGCGGCGATGCGGTCGCCGTCGGCGAGGCGCCGGGCCAGGTGCTCGACGTCGAGCCCGTCCGCCTCGACCGGCACGGGCAGCACGTCGGCGCCGATCAGCTCCAGCGTGCGGAGGAACAGCGGATACACCGGGTTGTCGACGGCGACGACGGCGCCGGGCTCGACGAGCGCCTGGACGGTCAGCGACAGGCCGTGCATGCCGCCGTTGGTGATCAGGATCCGGCGGGCGTCGACACCCTCGCGCTCCGCGATCCAGCCGCGGAGCCCCTCGAACCCGTGCGAGCCCGAGTACTGCAGGGAGGCCGCGGCCCCGCCGGCGTCCCAGACCTCGCCGAGCGCCGCACGCAGCTCGTCGAGGGGGAGCGCAGACGGGTCGGGGATGCCGCCGAGCAGGCGGATCGCGTCGGGGCGCGGCGAGAGCAGGCTCTGGTCGCCGAAACCCTTCGGGACGGTCAGACGCCGGGCGAGGGCGGACGGGGTCAGGGAGATCGGGGTCGGAGGGGCCGCGGACGCCGCCGGCGAGGCCGGGAGCGTGGGGTCGGTGAGCGTCATACCGCGCAGGTATAGGACACCCGGGCCGGGATGCCGCCCGGTTTCTGGAACTTCTCAGTCACTGGACACCCCGCGGGGGCGCGCGAGCCGCCGGAACCGTGCCCAGGATCCGAGACGACGCACCGGACCGTTGACTCGTGGGGGAACGCCTCGTAGAACCGCAGCATGTCGACAACCACCCCGCCCGCCAAGGAATCGGCCCCGGCCACCGGCCAGGCAGCGCCGTCCGGCCTGGTCACCGCGCTGTGCGAGCACCTGGCCGCGGCAGACGTGCGCACCGCCCCCGACGCCGTCGAGCCGTACCGCTCCGACGCGACGGGCCTGCGCGCCGCCCGGCCGCCGGCCGCCGTGGTGGTCCCGCGCACCGTCGAGCAGGTCCAGGCGGTCGCGCGCGTCGCGAGCGCGTTCGACGTGCCGCTGGTGACACGTGGTGCGGGGACCGGCCTCTCCGGCGGGGCGACGGCACCCGCCGACGGGATCGTGCTGTCCACCGAAGGGCTGACCGGCCTCCGGATCGACCCGGACGACCAGGTGGCGGTCGTCGGCCCCGGCGTCATCACGAACCACATCGACCTCGCCGCGCGCGAGCACGGCCTGATGTACGCCCCCGACCCCGCCTCGTCCGCGACGTCGACCATCGGCGGCAACATCGCGACGAACGCCGGCGGGCTGCGTTGCGTCAAGTACGGCGTGACACGCGAGGCGGTCCTCGCGCTGGACGTGGTGCTCGCCGACGGGACGCTGCTGCGGACCGGGCACCGCAGCGTCAAGGGCGTCACCGGCTACGACCTGGTCGGCCTGCTGGTGGGCAGCGAGGGCACGCTGGGGATCGTCGTCGGCGCGACACTGCGCCTCCTGCCCGCCCCTGCCGTCGTGCGCACGCTCGTGGTGTCGGTGCGGGGTCTGCCCGACGCCGGCCGCGCGGTCGGCGTGGTGACCGGTTCAGGTGTGCGGCCCTCCACCGTCGAGCTCCTGAACCGCGCGACGCTGCAGAACATCGACGCGCACAGCGGTACGGACCTGGCCGGACGGCACGGCGGCGGCCTGGTCCTCGTGCGGACGGACGGCCCGGGCGCCGACGCCGAGATCGTGGCGCTCGCCGCCGCGCTGGAGGCGGCGGGCCTGCCTGCCGAGGTGCTCGACGACGCCGAGGGCGAGCGCTACTACGAGCTGCGCCGCACGGGACGCGGCCGCCGCGACGACCTGTGGTCGGTGGGCGAGGACGTGGCCGTGCCGCGTTCGGCGCTGGTGCCCGTGCTGGAGGCCATCGAGGAGATCGGCCGCCGGTTCGACGTCGAGGTGAGCGCCGTCGCGCACGCCGGCGACGGCAACCTGCACCCCGGCCTGAGCGTGCCGCGCCTGCCGGGCGAGACGGCGCCACCGCCGAGGCTCCACGAGGCGGCCGACGCCCTGGTCCGTGCAGCGCTCGCGCACGGCGGCACGATCAGCGGGGAGCACGGCGTCGGCTCGGCGAAGCGGCAGTGGCTCGAGGCCGAGCTCGGCCCTGAGCAGCTTGCCCTGCAGCGCGCTATCAAGGCGCTCCTCGACCCGGCCGGGATCCTCGCGCCGGACGGCTTCCTGGCCCCGGACGGGTCCCTGGCCGACGACGGCGCCGCGACCGAGCGCGGCAGGCGCTGAGCGCGGCGCGCACTGACTACGCGCGTACCGAGCACAGGCGAGCGCGGGCCCGGCACGGCCGGTGCGCGTCCGATGTCTCGCCGGGGCACACAGTGCTGATTCGGTGGGTGCCGGGTGGGCTGAACCGTGTTCGGCTGCGGCACGGGTTTGCGGGCTGTGCCGAACTGTTCAGCCAGGCTGAACTTCGGAGGGCCAGGGCGAACGAAATTCGGCACGCCTGGCACCCGCGCTTCGGGTGTACATCGCGACCCGGCACAGATCTGCAGGTCCCGACTTGGCCTGGCCAGGCGAGCCGTCTCAGATCAGCGTCTCAAGATGCGAGAAGTCCGGCGGAAGGCATGGACGTGCGGCATCCGCTCGCTACCGTCCGCGCCAGTTGCCAGACCACGCACCCGAAGGAGACACCGATGACCACAACGCGCACCGGCCGCCGGACCGGACGTACGCGGCGAGCGGTCCGGGCCGCCGTCGGCGTCATCGCCACCGTCACGGCCACCGTCATCCTCGCGGCGGGCTGCGCGGCAGGCGGCCCGGCGCCGGCCGGCGGGGGCACCGGCGAGCCGCACGACGGGGGCGACATCGTCTTCCTCATCGACTCGCTCGGCGACACCTGGATCCCCAACAACAGCTCGATCTCGAGCTTCCAGGGGCATGTCTGGGGCCACGTCGCCGACAAGCTCGTCTACGTCGACCAGGAGGGCACGGTCAGCCCCTGGATCGCCGAGAGCTGGGAGCAGAACGACGACGCCACCGAGTTCACGGTCCGGCTCAAGGACGGCGTGACGTTCTCGGACGGCAGCCCGCTCGACGCCGCCGCCGTCGTCCAGAACCTCGACACCTGGGCGTTCGGCAGGCCGGACGAGGGCATCAGCCCCGTCGGCCTGTTCCCCAAGACGTACGACCATGCAGAGGCCGTCGACGCGACCACGGTCAAGGTGCACTTCGACGCGCCGACCCTCGGGTTCGTGCCGACGCTCGGGTACCACGGCTCGATCCTCATCTCGCCGAAGACGCTCGACCGCCCCGCCGAGGAGCAGGCCGACCTGTCCAACGACATCGGCTCCGGCCCGTTCGTCGTCGAGTCCTGGAAGGAGGGCGACAGCGTGGTCCTGACCAAGCGTGAGGACTACGACTGGGGGCCCGAGGCCGTCGGCCACACCGGGCCGGCCTACCTCGACTCGATCACGTACAAGCTCGTCGCCGAGTCCTCGACCCGCGCCGGAGCCGTCCAGGCCGGCCAGGCCGACGTCGCCTACAACGTCCCGCCGCAGGAGCTCGCCTCGTTCAAGGACCAGGGCTTCGTCGTCGACGTGCCGCGCTACCTCGGCTTCGTCAACGGCTACCGGCTCAACACCCGTGTCGCACCGTTCGACGACGTCCTGGTGCGGCAGGCGTTCCAGCACGGCATCGACCGCGACGAGATCCTGTCCACCGTCTACACCGAGGACTGGTCGGCGGCCGAGTCGCTGATCCAGAGCAACGTGCCCGAGGCGACCGACCACTCCGCCGAGTTCGCCTACGACCCCGAGCTCGCCGCGTCCCTGCTCGACGAAGCCGGCTGGGCGGAAGGCCCCGACGGCGTCCGCACCAAGGACGGCGACCGGCTCGAGCTCACGCTCTACCCCAACCCGTACCTGGCCACGTCCAAGGCCGTCGACGAGCTGGTCGCCCAGCAGCTCGGTGAGCTCGGCTTCGACGTCGACCTCCAGGCGTACGACGTCGTCACCTACGGCGAGCGGGTCTCCGACAACACCTCGCTGTCCAACTACGAGGTCACGCGCAGCTTCATCGACGTCGGCACGGTGGCGAGCATCCTCACCGACGCCGACAACGGCGAGGACTGGTTCGGCCTGGGCGAGAGCGACCCGAGGACCAACGAGCTGCGCGACGCGGTGGCACAGGCGACGGACCTCGACGAGCGCGCGAAGGCGGTGGACGAGCTGCAGGCCTACCTGCTCCAGGAGGCGTACTTCGCGCCGGTCACCCAGATCGTGCAGCGCATCTACGTGCAGAACCCGAGCCTGCAGGACGTCACGTACAACGGCGTCGCCTACGCGAGCTACTACACGGCCTGGCTCGAGGACTGAGACGGATCGGGAACAGGAGGTGACGCAGCCATGAGCACCAGCTATCTCCGGTTCGCCGGCCGGCGCCTCGCCCAGGCGGCAGCCGTGGTGCTGCTCGCGTACGTGTTCACCTTCGTAGTGATCAGCGTGCTGCCCGGCGACCCGGTGACCAACACGCTCCGCAACCCCGAGAACGGGTTCACCGAGGACGAGATCCAACGGATCGTCGCCTACTACGGCCTCGACCAGCCGGTCGTGGTCCAGCTCTGGCAGTCGCTGTCCCACTTCCTCGTCGGAGACCTCGGCGTCTCGCTGCGCTCCAACCTGCCCGTGAGCCGCCTGGTGGCCGAGGTGCTGCCCTCCACGCTGGCGCTCGCGGCGTCCGCGCTGGTGGTGGCCCTCGTCCTGGCGTTCGCGATCGCGCTCGGCACCCAGGTTCTGCCGCGCCGGTACGGGCAGGGCGTGCTGCGCGCACTCCCTTCGCTGTTCCTCTCCGTGCCGGCGTTCGTGGTCGCCCTGCTGCTGATCCAGGTCTTCGCGTTTCAGCTCGGCCTGTTCCGGGTGATCGAGCCCGACGGCGCATGGGCGACGTTCTTCGCCGCCGTCGCGCTGGGCATCCCGGTCTCCGCCCAGGTCGCGGAGGTGCTGATCACGGGCCTCGACCACGAGTCGCGGCAGGAGTACGCGACGGTCGCCCGGTCCCGCGGGCTCGGGCGGGTGCGGCTGTTCGCCAGGCACCTGCTCAAGCCGTCGTCCCTTCCCGTCGTGACGGTGATCGCGCTGGCAGTGGGGGAGCTGCTGGGCGGCGCGCTCCTCATCGAGACGGTCTTCGGTCGCACCGGCGTCGGCAGCCTGGTGCAGCGGTCGGTGTCCACGCAGGACCTGCCGGTGCTGCAGGCTGTCGTGTCGCTCGCCGCCGTCGTGTTCGTCGTAGTCAACCTGGTCGCCGACCTGGTCTACCCGCTGCTCGACCCGCGGGTACGGCCGGACCCGGCAGGGGTGGCCGGAACCCCGGTGACTCCCATCCCGCAGAGGGAGCTGAGCGCGTCATGACCGCCACCACCGTCGTCGGCTCGTTGCGGACCGCCGCGGCCCGGACCCGGCCCGCCGTCCTGCGCGCCGCCGTCCCGCCCACCGTGCTGGCCGCGTTCGCGGTGCTGCTGGTCGTGCTGCTCTGGTCGCTGGCGCCAGGCGTCTTCACGAGCCAGGACCCTGCGGTCGGCGTCCCGGCCGACAAGCTGCTCGGGCCGAGCGCCGAGCACTGGTTCGGCACCGACCACCTCGGTCGCGACCTGTACTCCCGGGTGGTGCACGGCACCGCCTCGTCGGTCACCAGCGCGCTCGTCGCGGTGACGATCGGCGTCGTCGTGGGCGGCGCCATCGGCCTGGTCGCGGGTTCGGCCGGCGGCTGGACCGACGTCGTGCTCGCCCGCATCGTCGACGTGCTGCTGGCGATCCCGAGCTTCCTGCTCGCCGTCGTCGTCGTCAGCTCGCTCGGCTTCCAGACCGTCAACGCGGCGATCGCGACGGGCATCTCGGCGGTCGCGGTCTTCGCCCGCGTGATGCGCGCCGAGGTGATCAGGACGCGCCGCGCGGTCTTCGTCGAGGCGGCGGTGCTGCAGGGCGGCTCCCGCACGCACGTCCTGCTGCGCCACGTGCTGCCCAACGCCTCGCGCTCGCTGCTGGCCCTGGCCGTCCTCCAGTTCGGCCTGTCGATCCTCGTGATCGCCGGCCTCGCCTTCCTCGGCTACGGAGACCCGCCGCCGGCGTCGGACTGGGGCCTGCTCGTCTCCTCGGGCAAGGACTACCCGACGGCGCCCTGGCTCGTCCACGCCCCTGCCCTGGTCGTCGTCGCGACGGTGGTGTCGGTGAACCGCATCAGCCGCTGGCTGCGGCGGACCGGTTGACCCCCGAACGCCCGCCCGTGACCAGACTCCGAGGGAGCGCACCATGACACCGACCGCCGCAACCACAGTCTCCGAAGCGACCGCCGCCGCCGAGGTAGAGGGCACGTCCGAGCGGCCCGCACTCCTGCGCGTCGAGGGGCTCACGGTCTCGTACGGCCGCACCGAGGTCGTCTCGGACGTGGGCTTCTCGCTCGGCCGGGGCGAGAGCCTCGCCCTCATCGGCGAGTCGGGTTCGGGCAAGTCGACCATCGCCCGGTCGCTGCTGCGCCTGCTGCCCGACGACGGCGCGGCCCGCGGCCGGGCCGAGCTCGACGGACGCGACCTCCTCGCCCTGCCCGAGCGGCAGTTCCGCCCGCTGCGCGGGCGGGCGCTCGGGTTCGTGCCGCAGGACCCGGGCAGCTCGCTCAACGCCGTGCGCACCATCGGCGCCCAGGCGCACGAGGCCGCCTTGCTTACCGGCGAACGCGACGCGCGCGCCCGCCGCGAGCTGATCCACCACACGTTCGCACAGGTCGGGCTCGACGACCCGCGACGCGTGTACGACTCCTACCCGCACCAGCTCTCCGGCGGGATGCTGCAGCGCGTCCTCATCGGCCTCGCGGTCCTGCCCCGGCCCGCGCTGCTGATCGCGGACGAGCCGACGTCGGCCCTCGACGTGACCATCCAGAAGCGGATCCTGGACCTGCTGTCGGAGCTGCGGACCGACCTCGGTATCGGCCTGCTGCTCATCACGCACGACCTGGCGATCGCCGCGGAGCGGGCCGACTCGCTCGTCGTGCTCAGGGACGGCGTCGTACAGGAGGCAGGCCCGACGGGGCGCGTGTTCGCCGCACCCCGGTCACGATACGCGCGCGAGCTCCAGGCCGACGTGCCAGCGCTCAACCCCGACCGTTACCGCACGCTGCGCGACGAACGCGCGGCTGGAGCCCCGGTCGTGGCCGCCGACGTGGCTCCCGACGTCGCCGCCGACGCGGTGCCGGCCGCCGGGCCGAAGGTGGAGCTGCGCGGCGCCACCAAGTCGTTCACCGTGGAGGGACGCCGGCTGACCGCGCTCGACGGCGTGTCCTTCGCCGTCCCGCGCGGCACCACGCACGCGCTGGTGGGGGAGTCCGGCTCCGGCAAGACGACGGCGGTGCGCCTCCTGCTCGGACTCGAGCAGGCCGACGACGGCGAGATCCTCGTCTCCGGCGAGCCGGTGCACGGACGCTCGGCCAAGGACCTCCGCTCGGTACGGCGGCACCTGCAGCTCGTCTACCAGAACCCGTTCACGTCACTCGACCCGACCTGGCGCGTCGGACGGCTGGTGCGCGAACCGCTCGACCGGTTCCGGATCGGCCGCCGGGGGGAGCGCCCCGCCCTGGTGCGGGAGGCGCTCGCGGCGGTCGGCCTGGCCGAGGACCTCCTGTCCCGGCGCCCCGCGGCGCTGTCGGGCGGCCAGCGGCAGCGCGTGGCGATCGCCCGGGCGCTGGTGCAGCGGCCGGACGTGCTCGTGCTCGACGAGCCGACGTCAGCCCTCGACGTGAGCGTGCAGGCCGACATCGTGGACGTGCTGGTGCGCCTGCAGGCCGAGCTCGGCCTCACCTATGTCTTCGTCTCGCACGACCTGGCGCTCGTCCGCCAGCTCGCGGACACGGTGTCGGTGCTGCACCGCGGCCAGGTGGTGGAGGCCGGCCCGGTCGACCGGCTCTTCGCCGATCCGGAGCACGACTACACCCGCCGCCTCCTGCTGTCGATCCCGGCCCGCCCCGGCCGGGCCCGTGGCGGTCGGGCCCGTGGCGGTCGGTAGAACGTCAGGTGATCGGTATTCCGAGGTGCCGATCACCTGACACTCTGCCGACTACTCGGTGTTCACGAGCCGACGACGTCGGCGGCGTGCGCGAACCAGCTCTCCCGGCCGCCGCCCGCGTACCCGACGGAGTTGAAGTACTCCCAGCCGAAGACGCCGCCGAAGTCCGGGTGCCGTGCTACCAGGGTGCCGACGGTGGCGTCGAAGGTGGGCCAGTCGACGTACCCGCTGCAGTTGGCGGGGTTGGTGACGGTACCGGCCACCACGCGGTCGGGCGTGAACCCGTTGGCGAGGATCTGGTCGTAGACGGTGGTGGTCCGCAGGTCGCCCCAGCCGCAGTAGAACTGGGTGTTGTACCAGTCGATCCGGTCGCCGGCGCGACGTTCGAGCTCGGCGTAGGAGAACCCGCCGGAGAACCTCGTGCGGCCCGCCATGTCGGTCGCGACGGGCGTCAGCGTGATGACGAAGTCGGGGCCGAAGTCCGCCCGCAGCGTGTCGACCAGGTGGATCGTGTCGGCGAGCGAGAACGTCTCCTCGATGTCGAGGTCCACGCCGTCCAGCCTGTACGTGCGCAGGAAGTCCCGCAGCACGGGGTAGAAGCGGTCGAAGTCCTCACGCAGGTACCGGTAGGTGCCGGGCGCGGCGCCGCCCAGGAAGGCGCTCACCGTGACGCCTTGGGCCTGCATGGCCGCCAGGTCGTCCCACATCACGCCGAGCTCCGGGTGGCTCGCCGGGATGTCGTTGACGGTGAGGGAGGCGTCCGCGTTCAGGTGGATGGCGCCGACGTTGACGTCGGTGACCGAGCCGAGGAGCGGCTTGGGGTCGACGTAGCGGCGGACGCCGTCGGAACCGGTCTCGTAGATGGTCTGGTAGAACGCCAGGACGCGGTGGGACGCGGCCGCCGGCTCCGGCTTCGGGTCGTGCTTCGGCGCCGAGGTGGCCGGCCCTGCCGCCGCCGTCAGCGCCAGCAGGCCGGCTGCGAGGGCGGCGCCGATCCGGACGAGCGAGCGAGACATCGTTGGCTCCCTTGTTCTTGAGCGTTACCGCGGGCGTCGGACCACGGCCAAAGCACTCCGGACCGCCCTCGGGACGGTATCGGGACGAACCGGCGTCAGACAAGAAGCGCTGCCAATTCCTGCGGAAACCCCTGACCCAGCAATCCCCAGGCGAAACGCAGAGGCCGGGCCCCCGGAGCGGGGACCCGGCCTCAGGCGGTGCGCAGGGATCAGACGGCGACGGCCGCGCGCAGCTTGGCGCCCAGCTCCGCGTCCACGTTCGTCCAGTACTGGAAGAAGCGCTCACGGATCTCGTCGATCGTGATGGCCTGACCCTGACCGGTCAGGGTCTCCAGCAGACGGGCCTTGGCGCCGTCGTCGTAGACCTCGCGGTACAGCGTGCCGGGCTGGCCGAAGTCGCTGTCCTCGCTGTGCAGCGTGGCCGCGCTGCGCACCAGCTCGCCGTCCGACTCCCAGGCGCCGTCCTGGCCGCGGGCCGGGTCGGCGACGGGGCCACCGAACGAGTTCGGCGCGTAGTTCGGCACGCCGACCTCGTTGAAGTGGTGGCGCTGCGAGCCGTCCTGCGAGTAGTTGTGCACCGGGGCGGCGTGCGGCTGGTTGACCGGCACCGACTGGTAGTTGGTGCCGACGCGGTAGCGCTGCGCGTCCGGGTAGGAGAAGACGCGGGCCATCAGCATCTTGTCGGGCGAGATGTCGGTGCCGGGGACCTGGTTGGCCGGCGACAGCGCGATCTGTTCGATCTCCGCGAAGTGGTTCCTCGGGTTGCGGTTCAGCGTGAAGTGGCCGAAGTGGATCAGCGGGTAGTCCGCGTGCGGCCAGACCTTGGTCAGGTCGAACGGGTTGAAGCGGTAGGTCTTCGCGTCGTCGTACGGCATGACCTGGACCTTGATGTCCCAGACCGGGTTGTCCCCACGCTCGATCGCCTCGTACAGGTCGCGGCGGTAGTAGTCCGCGTCCGTCCCGGCGATCTTCGCAGCCTCGTCGTTGTCGAGGAACTTGACGCCCTGGCGGGAGATGAAGTGGTACTTGACCCAGAACTTCGCGCCCTCGGCGTTGGTCCACAGGTACGTGTGCGAGCCGTAGCCGTTCAGCTCGCGCCACGAGGCCGGCAGGCCGCGGTCGCCCATGAGGTAGGTGACCTGGTGCGCCGACTCGGGCGACAGCGTCCAGAAGTCCCACTGCATGTCGGCGTCGCGCAGACCCGACCACGGCAGGCGCTTCTGCGAGTGGATGAAGTCCGGGAACTTGATCGCGTCGCGGATGAAGAAGACCGGCGTGTTGTTGCCGACGATGTCGAGGTTGCCCTCGGACGTGTAGAAGCGCAGCGCGAACCCGCGCACGTCGCGCCACGTGTCGGGGGAGCCCATCTCACCGGCGACGGACGAGAAGCGCAGCGCTACCTCGCCCTTCGCACCCGGCTGGAAGGCCGCCGCACGGGTGTACTGCGACACGTCACCGGTGATCTCCCACTCACCGAAGGCGCCACCACCCTTGGCGTGCACGATCCGCTCCGGGATCCGCTCGCGGTTGAACTGCGCGAGCTTCTCGACCAGGTAGCGGTCGTGGAGGACCGTTGCGCCGTCGGCGCCGACGGTCAGCGAGTGTGCGTCGCTGGCGACCGGCGTGCCGGTCTGCGTGGTGGTGTAAGGAGTTGTCATCTTCAGACGTGCCTTCCTTTGGTGCTGCTCGGGGGTTTCTAGCGGGGTTCGGCGTGGTCGGCGAACTCTTGGTGTCCAGCGCTGCGGGCGGGCTCAGGCGCTACAGTCCGGACACAGCCCCCAGTACGTGACCTCGGCGGTCTCGACGACGAACCCGTGGTCGTCGCTGGGGGTCAGGCAGGGGGCATGGCCGACCGAGCAGTCCACGTCACCGATGGCGCCGCAGACGCGGCAGACGATGTGGTGGTGGTTGTCGCCCGTGCGGCGCTCGTAGCGTGCCGGGTGGCCGGCGGGCTCGATGCGGCGCAGGAGAGCTGCGTCGGTCAGCGCGTGCAGGACGTCGTAGACCGCCTGCACCGAGACCGTGCCGAGCTCCGCGCGGACCGCGCCCAGGACGTCGTCGGCAGTGGCGTGCTGGCTCTCGCCCACCGCGCGCAGGGCCGCCACGCGGGGGGCGGTCACCCGCAGGCCGGCGCCACGGAGGAGGTCCTCCGGCGTCACGGCTGCGTGGGCGGTCGACGTCATGCCTTTCACCCTACCCACTAATCTGGAATGATTCCAGTTGCGCCGCGAGCTCGCGCCGGGGCCGGAGGCTCGTGCCGGGGCGCGGCCCACCTCACACCGGCCGGTATGGCGACCCGTGCCGGCATGCTGCTATCGTGGGGGCACGACCGACCCGGTGAGAGCCGGGTGCACAAAGTGGATCACCATCCCACCCGAGTCACGACCGAGCGCCGCAAGGTGCCGACAGAGGCCGGGTCCTAGGTCGGGTGCAGCGGTATCGGCTCAGTTGTTCGCCGGTCCGGGCACCCTTTCCTTGTGATGGCTTCCACCTGTGTTCAGGGCGGGAGCCATTTCTCGTTCCTGGTGGTCGATCAACGACTTCTGAGGAGCATCACCATCACCGAGCCTCGCATCAACGACCGGATCCGTGTTCCCGAGGTCCGACTCATCGGTCCTGGCGGGGAGCAGGTCGGCGTGGTTGCCACGGCGGTCGCCCTGAAGCTCGCCCAGGACGCTGACCTCGACCTCGTCGAGGTTGCGCCGGACGCCCGCCCGCCTGTCACCAAGCTCATGGACTTCGGCAAGTTCAAGTACGAGTCCGACATGAAGGCGCGTGAAGCACGGCGCAACCAGGCGAACACGGTTCTCAAGGAGATCCGGTTCCGTCTGAAGATCGACCCGCACGACTACGAGACGAAGAAGGGCCACGTCGTCCGCTTCCTCTCGGCCGGCGACAAGGTCAAGGTCATGATCATGTTCCGCGGCCGCGAGCAGTCGCGCCCGGAGATGGGTCGTCGCCTGCTGGAGCGTCTGGCGGAGGACGTCGCCGAGCTCGGCTTCGTCGAGTCGATGCCGAAGCAGGACGGCCGCAACATGACCATGGTCCTCGGGCCGGTCAAGAAGAAGGCGGACGCCAAGGTCGAGCAGCGCAGGCGCTCCACCGAGATCAACGCCGGCCGGATGACCAAGTCCGAGGCGAAGGCACAGGCCCGTGCCGCCGACGGGGCCAGGGTCGCCGAGCCGGTCGAGGACCAGGTCGACGAGACCTCCGAGACCGCGGTCGAGGAGCCTGCCGCCGTGCCGGCTCCTGAGCCCGTCGTCGCGGAGCCCGAGCCCGTCGTCGAGCCCGAGCCGGTCGCTGAGGCCGAGCCCGAGCCCGTCGTCGAGACGCCCGCCCCCGCGGAGCCGAAGCCGACCGCCAAGCCTGCGGCCAAGACTGCCTCGAAGCCGGCAGCGAAGCCGGTCTCCAAGGCGGCTCCGAAGCCCGTCCCGGCGCCCAAGCCGACGCCGAAGCCCGTGGCCCCCAAGCCGCGTGCACCGCGCAAGGCCGGCTGAGGCACGGTCCCAAGACCACTACGACACCAGGTCGGCCCACCGGCCCAGGTACAACGTCGCCGCTCCAGCAGCGGTCGACCGACATGAGGAGAAACGGCAGTCATGCCGAAGAACAAGACGCACTCCGGTTCGAAGAAGCGGTTCAAGGTCACGGGTAGCGGCAAGATCATGCGCGAGCAGACCAACGCTCGCCACTACCTCGAGCACAAGTCCAGCCGTCGCACGCGTCGTCTGGCCATGGACCAGGTCGTCGCACCGTCTGACGTCAAGAAGGTCAAGCGCCTGCTCGGTAAGTGATTTTTGTGGCGCACGCCTGACGGGCGTCGCCAGGAACCCTTTCAACCCCGAAGTACAAGGAGTCTCACGTGGCACGCGTGAAGCGGGCAGTAAATGCCCAGAAGAAGCGCCGTACGACCCTCGAGCGCGCCGCCGGTTACCGCGGCCAGCGCTCGCGCCTCTACCGCAAGGCGAAGGAGCAGGTCACCCACTCGCTCGTCTACGCATACCGTGACCGGAAGGTGCGTAAGGGCGACTTCCGCAAGCTGTGGATCCAGCGCATCAACGCTGCGTCCCGTGCGCAGGGCCTGACCTACAACCGCCTCATCCAGGGCCTCAAGGCCGCTGGTGTCGAGGTCGACCGCCGCATGCTCGCCGAGCTCGCGGTCAACGACATCGCGGCGTTCAACGCCCTCGTCCAGGTCGCCAAGGACGCGCTGCCGGCGGATGTCAACGCCCCGGCCGCTGCCTGAGGTTGAGCATCTCACCGGGCGCCCGGCCAGCCGCCTCTTCGGAGGCCCCGTCAGCGCTTGACGTGACGCTCGCGAACCCGCGAGCCGACCGCGTCAAGCAGGTACGGGCACTGGCCGGGCGTTCGGCACGCTCCAAGCACGGGCTGTACCTGGTCGAGGGGCCGCAGGGCGTGCGGGAGGCGGTCCGGCATGCGGCGCCGTCCGTCCGGGACGTCTACCTGACTGCGTCGGCCGCGGCGCGGTACGACGAGATCGTCGACGACGCCCGCTCGGCCGGGCTCTTCGTGCATCTCGGCACTCCCGAGGTGCTCGAGGCGATGAGTGCCGACGCCCAGGGAGTGCTCGCCGTCGTGCGGTCCGCCGTGCCGTCGCTGTCCGAGGCGCTGGCCGCGAGGGACCCGGAGCGCGCCGGGCGGCCCCTGCTCGCCGCAGTGCTCGCCACCGTCCGTGACCCCGGGAACGCGGGCACCGTCATCCGGGCGGCCGACGCCGCCGGCGCCGACGTCGTGGTCCTCGCGGGGGAGAGCGTCGACGTGCACAACCCCAAGGTCGTCCGCTCGACCGCCGGGTCGCTGTTCCACCTGCCCGTGGTCACCGGGATGTCGCTGGCGGCCGCGGTGGCGGGGCTGCGCGCCGCCGGGTGCCATGTCCTCGCGGCTGACGGGACCGGCCCTCTCGACCTGGACGACCTCCTGGACGACGCCGGGTCCGGAGCGGCGCCGGACCTTGCGGGACCCACGGCCTGGGTGTTCGGCAACGAGGCCTGGGGGCTGCCGGAGGAGGACCGCGCACTGGCCGACGCCGTCGTGCGGGTGCCCATCCGCGGCAGGGCCGAGTCGCTCAACCTGGCCACTGCGGCGACCGTCTGCCTCTACGCGAGCAGCCGCGCCCAGCGCTGAGCGCGCTGGACGCGGCTGAGGTCCGGCGCACCCGCCGTCACTCCTCGCCCTGGTCGTCCCGCCGGCCGCGCCGACCACGCCGGCCGTGCGGACCGCGCGGGCCAGGGTGACCGCCGGGTCCGCCAGGGAACCCACCGGGTCCCCCCGGGAATCCGCCCGGGCCACCGGGGAATCCGCCAGGGCCGCCCGGGAACCCGCCGGGTCCGCCCGGGAAACCGCCAGGACCGCCGGGGAACCCGCCGCGGCCGAACCCGCGCATCCGTGGGTCGAACCCGCCGCGAGACCGCCAGAACTCCTCGAACGCCTCGCGGCGGTCGCCGAACTCGGCGGCCCAGTCCTGCTCGGCGCGCTCGAGAATCCGGCCCAGATACCCGGACAGCCGGGCCACCTCGTCGTCGTCGAGGACGTCCAGCAGCTCCGGCGTCCCGTGCGGGGGTCGCTCGGTGGCCTGCTCGGCGGCCTGGCCCGCCTCGGTGAGCCGCACGACGACCACTCGCTTGTCGTCGGGTGACGGCTCGCGCTCGATCAGCCCCTGCTTCTCCAGCTTCGACAGCAGCTCGGCCGTCGCCTGCCGGGACATGCCCAGCAGGAACGTGAGCTCCTTCTGGGTGGTCTCGGGCTTGAGCTGCAGCAGGGCGAGCACGCGACCCTGACCCTGGCTGGGGTCCAGCCACGGTGCTCCACGCCCGGTCCGCTTCGCGCGCCTGGCCTGGTGCAGCTGGAGCATGCCGACCGTCGACAGCCGGCGCATGGCCTCCTGGCGCGGGTCGTCGGTCTCGTTCTCGTAGGTCTCGTCCGTGGCGGCCTCACTGTCGTCGATGCCGTCGTCCGGTGGGAACTCGTTCGGGTATCTCATGATTCTCCTGATTGTCAGGCACCTGTCTGTCAGGTGCATGACAACACCATGCGCCCCCCGCGGCAACTCTGTCAAGTGCCTGACTGTCGTGTGCCTGACAGCTTGCTCGATCGCGGGCCGAGCGCTTTCGGCGCCCCGGGTGAACCGGTGGGTCGTCCAGGCTGCCGCCGTATCGCGCGGGAGAGCAGGGGCCCTACGGTGGGCGCATGAGGCACACACCTGATCTGAGCCGCATCGGCGAGTCGTTGGCCCAGGCCTTCGGCGCCCGCGAGGTCTACGGCGAGCCGGTCGAGCGGGACGGGGCGGTCGTGATCCCCGCCGCCCGCGTGTGGTCGGGTGGTGGCGCCGGGGGCGGAGGCGGCACCGAGCCGGGCGCCACGGCCGACGCCGCGCCGTCCGAGGGCTCGGCCGATCCTGCCGGGCACGGCGCGGAACCGGGTGCCCTGGCCGAGGGTGGGGGCGGCGGGTTCGGTTTCGGCCGCCGCGCCGAGCCGGCCGGGGCCTTCGTCGTCGACGAGCACGGGGTGCGCTGGGTCCCGGCCGTCGACGTGAACCGGATAGTCCTCGGCGGGCAGGTGGCGTTGGTGCTCGCCGTGGCCGCCGTCGCCTGGGCCGTGTCCCGCCGCCGGAGGCGGTAGCCGACGTGCGTCGCGGGCCGGCCGGGCGCCGGTGTGTGCGGTGTGAGAACAGGTCTCGTCCGGACTGGGTGCTCGCCTAGGATCGCGAGGTGCGGTTGTTCACGGCGGTCTTCCCGCCCCAGCGTGTCAAGGACCATCTAGGGCTCGCCATCGACGGCGTACCTGCCTCCCCGCGCTGGGTGCCGCGGGAGAGTCTGCACATCACCCTCGCGTTCTACGCGGACCTCCCCGAGGGGACGGTGCCCGAGCTGCGCGACGAGCTGGCCGATGTCGCGCGCAAGCACGCGCCGATCGACCTGCGGCTGCGCGGCGCGGGATCGTTCGGCGCCCGTGTCCTGTGGATCGGCGTCGACGGCGGGACCGGTGCGCTGAAGGACCTGGCGACCGACTGCCTGGCCGCCTCGCCCCGTGAGGTGCCGGACGACGTGAAGCCGCACCGCGCGCATGTCACGGTCGCGCGGGCACGCGCCGGCCAGGTGAGGCCGCCACGAGGACGGGACCGCTGGGGCAAGAGCGGGGGCGGCGAGCCGCGCTCGGCGCTGGAGCCCGCCGCCCGGGCCCTGTCCGTGTACGCGGGCCCGGACTGGACGGCGGACTCGTTCGCCCTGGTCGAGTCCCACCCCGGTGAGGGCGCGCAGGGTGGCCCGCGGTACGAGATCGTGGAGACCTGGGCGCTCGAGGGCTGACGGCGTCGCCGCCACGGCTGGGGTCAGGGCCGCCCCGGCCGTGGCGACCTCCGCGACGTTACGCGGACCCACTGACATCCGAAAAAGTGTGCCAAGCGCATGGCCCTCCGGCCCGGCAATTCGCGTTGCCCGTGCTCACCCCGGCATGGAATGATGACGGCATGCAGCCACTGACCCGCCGATTTACGCGGCCCGCTTCGGGCCGTGCGGCGAGCGCTGCACGCGGGCACTGAGCAGCCCTGTGGACAACGCGTCCTGAGCCCTGGCGGGCACCTAGACTTCATGTGCCGGCAGAGGGCCCCAGGCAGGGGGCCGAGCCGGCTCCCGAATCCGCCAGGAAGGCAAGCATGTCCACGCCCGATGAGAAGGCACCCATCGATCCGCTCGACGAGGCGGCGCTCGACGCCGCGGTCAAGGCCGCGCTCGACGACATCGCCAAGGCCGGCGACCTCGACGCGCTGAAGGCCGTCCGCACCCAGCACACCGGAGACCGCAGCTCCCTTGCGCTCGCCAACCGGGGCATCGGCGCGCTGCCCGGCCCTGACAAGGCCAGGGCCGGCAAGCTCGTCGGCCCGCGTCGCGGGCAGATCAACCAGGCGATAGCGGCCCGTCAGACCGAGCTCGAGGGCGAGCGCGACGCGCGCGTGCTGGCGGAGGAGTCGGTCGACGTCACCCTCCCGGTCCAGCGCACGACGGCGGGCGCCCGCCACCCGATCGAGCTGGTGCAGGAGCGCATCGCCGACTTCTTCGTCGGCCTCGGCTGGGAGATCGCCGACGGCCCCGAGGTGGAGGCCGAGTGGTTCAACTTCGACGCGCTGAACTTCGGCCCGGACCACCCCGCCCGCCAGATGCAGGACACGTTCTACGTGGCCGGCGACGGCGGTGACGGCGAGTCGAACCTGGTGCTCCGTACGCACACGTCCCCGGTCCAGGCGCGGTCCCTGCTCGAACGGGGCGTACCGCTGTACATCGCCTGCCCCGGCCGGACCTTCCGTACGGACGCGCTGGACCAGACCCATACACCGGTGTTCCACCAGGTCGAGGGGCTCGCTGTCGACAAGGGCCTGACCATGGCGAACCTCGTCGGCACGCTGGACGCGTTCGCGAGGGCGATGTTCGGGCCGGAGGCCAGGACGCGCCTGCGCCCGGCGTTCTTCCCGTTCACGGAGCCGTCCGCCGAGATGGACCTGTGGTTCCCGCAGAAGAAGGGCGGCGCCGGCTGGATCGAGTGGGGCGGCTGCGGCATGGTCAACCCCAACGTGCTGCGCGCCGCGGGCGTCGACCCGGAGGAGTACACGGGCTTCGCGTTCGGCATGGGCATCGAGCGCACGCTCATGCTGCGCCACTCGATCGCGGACATGCACGACATAGTGGAGGGCGACGTGCGCTTCTCCACCCAGTTCGGGACGGAGATCTGAAGTGCCCCTCATCGTGAAGGACTGGCTCGCTGACCACGTCGAGGTGCCCGCGGACCTCACCGCCGAGCAGCTCGCGGCCGACCTCGTCAAGGTGGGCCTGGAGGAAGAGTCGATCCACGGGGCCGCCGTGACCGGCCCCCTCGTGGTCGGCCGGGTGCTCGAGATGACGCCCGAGCCGCAGAAGAACGGCAAGACGATCAACTGGTGCCGTGTCGACGTCGGACCCGAGCACAACGACGCCGACGGCGCGCGCGGCATCGTCTGCGGCGCGCACAACTTCGCGCCCGGCGACCTCGTGGCCGTGGCACTGCCCGGCACCGTGCTGCCCGGACCGTTCGCCATCGCCGCCAGGAAGACCTACGGCCACGTCTCGGACGGCATGATCTGCTCGGTCAACGAGCTCGGTATCGGCGACGACCACGACGGCATCCTGGTGCTGACCCGGCACGGGTTCGCCGAGGCCGACCTCACGCCTGGTCAGGACGCCGTGGCGCTCCTCGGCCTGGGCGAGGAGGTTCTCGAGATCAACGTGACCCCCGACCGCGGGTACGCGTTCAGCTATCGCGGTGTGGCCCGCGAGTACGCCCACTCGACGGGGGCCAAGTTCACGGACCACGGTCTGGCCACGGGCGCCGAGCCCGCCGCGACGCCGGACGGGTTCGAGGTCCAGGTGCGTGACGAAGCGCCGATCAACGGCGTGGTCGGCTGCGACCGGTTCGTAACGCGCATCGTGCGTGGCATCGACCCGGCCGCGCCGACGCCCGCGTGGATGAAGCACCGTCTCGAGGGTTCCGGCATGCGGTCCATCTCCCTGGCGGTCGACATCACGAACTACGTGATGCTCGACCTCGGGCAGCCGCTGCACGCCTACGACCTCGCCAAGGTCTCGGCCCCCATAGTGGTCCGCCGGGCCGCCACCGGCGAGCGCCTCACCACACTGGACGACGTGGATCGCGCGCTCGACGGCGAGGACCTCCTGATCACGGACTCGCCCGCGGGAGCAGGCAGCCGCGTGCTCGGGCTCGCCGGCGTCATGGGCGGAGCGTCGTCCGAGGTCAGCGACACCACCACGGACGTGCTCGTCGAGGCGGCCCACTTCGACCAGATCACCGTCGCGCGCACCGCACGCAGGCACAAGCTCTCGAGCGAGGCCGCCAAGCGGTTCGAGCGCGGCGTCGACCCGCTGCTGCCCGCGGTCGCGGCGCAGCGCGTCGTGGACCTTCTGGTCGAGCTGGGTGGCGGCACCGCCGACGCCGCGGTGAGCGACCTCGACAACACGGCGGAGACCGTACGGGCGCCGATCGCGCTCAAGGTCACCGAACCCACCAGGCTCTCGGGTGTCGAGTACACGCCCGAGCAGGTGCGCAGCACCCTGGAGGAGATCGGCGCGACGGTCGAGGTCTCCTCCGTGGTCGAGCCCGTGCAGGTCCTCCTCGTGACTCCGCCGTCCTGGCGCCCCGACCTGGCCGGTTCGGCCGACCTGGTCGAGGAGGTCGTGCGCATCCAGGGCTACGACCAGGTGCCTTCGGTGCTCCCGTCCGCGCCCGGTGGCCGGGGCCTGACCACCGAGCAGCGCACGCGTCGCTCGGTGGCCCGTGCGCTGGCCGAGGCCGGCTTCGTCGAGACGCTCAGCTACCCGTTCGTCGGCGTGCCCGAGTACGACGCGCTCGGCCTGCCCGCCGACGACCCGCGCCGCGTCTCCCTCCGGCTCGTCAACCCGATGGCTGACGACAAGCCCCTGCTGCGGTCGAACCTGCTGGTCACGCTGCTCGACACCGTTCGGCGCAACGTCTCGCGCGGGCTGACCGACCTCGCGGTCTACGAGATCGGCCTCGTCACCCGCCCGGCGCCGGGCGCCCCCGCCGCGCCCACGCTGCCCGGTGGGGTGCGGCCGACGGAGGAGCAGCTCGCGGCGCTCGCCGCGGCGGTCCCCGACCAGCCGCGTCGTGTCGCAGGCGTGCTGACCGGCAAGCGTGAGCTGGCCGGCTGGTGGGGCGCTGGCCGCGCGGCCGGCTGGGAGGACGCCCTGGCGGCGGCTCGCCTGGTGGCCGAGCGCGCCCGGGCCGAGGTGGTCGTCGTCCCGGACTCCGGGCAGATGCCGTGGCACCCGGGCCGCTGCGGGCGCCTCGAGCTCGCCGACGGAACGGTCGTCGGCCACGCCGGCGAGCTGCACCCGAAGGTCGTCGAGGCGCTGGGCCTCCCGGCCCGGGCCGCGGCGTTCGAGGTGGACCTGAGCGTCCTGGTGGATGCGGCCTCGGGCGAGCCCGTGGCGGCGGCACCCGTGTCGGCGTTCCCCGCGGCGAAGGAGGACTTCGCCTTCGTGGTCGACGACGGCGTGCCGGCCGAGGCAGTGCGGTCGGCCATCGTGGCCGGTGCCGGCGAGCTGCTGGAGGACGTCGCACTGTTCGACGTCTTCACCGGGGAGCAGGTGGGCGAGGGCAAGAAGTCGCTCGCCTACTCGCTCCGTCTGCGGGCCGCTGACCGGACGCTGTCCGCGAAGGAGGTCCGCGCGGTGCGCGACGCGGTGGTGGAGTCGGCGGCGGACAAGGTGGGGGCGGTCCTGCGTGGCTGACCCGCACCAGGTCGGAACCGGTGCGACCCCGCCGTCGCGCACCGCGCTCGTCACGGGTGCGTCGCGCGGGATCGGCCGGGAGATCGCGCTGGGTCTCGCGCGAGCAGGGCTGGACGTCGCCC
>NZ_JBHXBG010000033.1:0-36385 GCF_042726755.1 Promicromonospora sp. NPDC060271
TTCCCGGCGCGACGGTCACGCTCACGACAAGAAAAGTGACGTGGGTCACGTCCGGGGGTTGTGGAATTTGTCGTTTCGCGCGGCCACTTTCTCGTTACTGTGGCGCGCGTGCCTCGCCTGGTCCTCGCCTCACAGTCCCCCGCCCGACTCGCGACGCTGAAGTCCGCCGGAGTCACCCCGGACGTCGTCGTATCCGGCGTCGACGAGGACAAGGTCCTCGCCGATGCCACCGAACGCTTCGGTGAGCTCGATCCCGCCGACGCCGTGCTCGTGCTGGCCCAGGCCAAGGCCGAGGAGGTGGCGTCCCGGCTGGAGGACACGCGCGACGACGCCGACGCCATAGTCGTCGGCTGCGACTCCATGCTGGAGTTCGACGGCGTGGTCGTGGGCAAGCCCGCCGACGCAGAGGTGGCGCGCGAACGCTGGCGGTCGATGCGCGGCGGCAAGGGTGTGCTGCACTCGGGCCACTGGGTGGTCGACCTGCGTGGCGACGACGCAGGAGGCACCGGCGGCACCCTCGGCTCCACGAGCTCGACCACCGTCTGGTTCGCCGACATCGACGACGACGAGATCGACGCCTACATCGCGACGGGCGAGCCGCTGCACGTGGCGGGGGCGTTCACCATCGACGGCCTCGGCGGCCCCTACGTCGAGCGCATCGAGGGCGACCACCACGGCGTCGTCGGCCTCAGCCTGCCGCTGCTGCGCGAGCTGCTGGCCGAGCTGGGCATCCCGTGGCGCTCGCTCCGCACCGGCTGAGGACCGGCTGACAAGGGGATCTGCCGGATACCCACAACCAGATCGGTCCCATCCGACGGATCTGGCCGAACGCCATGTCTGAACCCTCCAAACGGCTCGCGTCGGGGTTGGTCTGCTCTCCAGACTTTTCGCCGCGTGGGCGAAGGCGGTACTTCGGCCGCTGATCGCCGGGTTACGGTGAGCCGTGCCCACCTCCAGCCTGCCCCGAACCATCTCGAAGGTGCTCATCGCCAACCGTGGTGAGATCGCCGTCCGCGTGGCCCGTGGATGCGCCGACGCGGGGCTGACATCCGTCGCCGTCTACGCCGACCAGGACCGCGAGTCCCTGCACGTCCGCCTCGCCGACGAGGCGTTCGCGCTGGGCGGTGCCCGTGCCGCTGACACGTACCTCGACCCGGCCAAGCTGCTCGACGTCGCCCGCCGGTCGGGCGCCGACGCCGTGCACCCGGGCTACGGCTTCCTGTCGGAGAACGCCGAGTTCGCCCAGGCGGTCATCGACGCGGGCCTCGTCTGGATCGGCCCGCCGCCGTCGGCCATCGAGTCGCTCGGCGACAAGGTGAGCGCGCGCCACATCGCGCAGCGCGCGGGCGCCCCCCTGGTCCCCGGCACGCCGGACCCGGTCAAGGACAGCAGCGAGGTCAAGGCCTTCGCCGAGCAGTACGGGCTGCCCATCGCCATCAAGGCGGCGTTCGGCGGCGGCGGCCGCGGCCTCAAGGTCGCGCGCACGTTCGACGAGATCGACGAGATGTTCGACTCGGCGGTCCGCGAGGCGGTCGCGGCCTTCGGCCGGGGCGAGTGCTTCGTGGAGCGCTACCTGGACAAGCCACGCCACGTCGAGACCCAGTGCCTCGCCGACAGCCACGGCAACGTCGTCGTGGTGTCGACCCGGGACTGCTCGCTGCAGCGCCGCCACCAGAAGCTGGTCGAGGAGGCCCCCGCGCCGTTCCTCACGCCGGAGCAGGAGAAGTCCCTGTACGCGGCGTCGGAGGCGATCCTGCGCGAGGCCGGCTACGTCGGCGCCGGCACGTGCGAGTTCCTCGTCGGCCTCGACGGCACCATCTCCTTCCTCGAGGTGAACACGCGCCTCCAGGTCGAGCACCCGGTGACCGAGGAGGTCACGGGCATCGACCTGGTGCGGGAGCAGCTCCGCATCGCGGCCGGCGAACCGCTCGGCTACCACTCCCCTGCCGTGCGCGGGCACTCGATCGAGTTCCGCATCAACGGCGAGGACCCGGCCATGGGCTTCCTCCCGGCACCGGGCCGGCTGAACACGATCGTGTGGCCGTCGGGCCCGGGCGTGCGCGTCGACACCGGCGTGGTGCCTGGTGACTCCGTCTCCGGTGCGTTCGACTCCATGATCGCCAAGCTCATCGTCACGGGCGCGACCCGGACCCAGGCGGTCGAGCGGGCCCGCCGTGCCCTGCGCGAGCTCGTCGTCGAGGGCATCCCCACGGTGGTCCCGTTCCACAAGGCCGTCCTCGAGGCCGACGCGTTCGTCCCCGCGGACGGCTCGCCGTTCCGGGTGCACACCCGCTGGATCGAGACGGAGTTCGCCGACGAGCTGAAGGCGCTGGCCCCCGCGACGGCCGCCCCTGCGGCCGACGCCGAGGAAGAGGTCACGGCCGAGCGCGTCGTCGTCGAGGTGGGCGGACGCCGGCTCGAGGTCGTGCTGCCCGCCGGCCTGGGTGTCGCCGCGGGCCGCGCGCGTACCGCGAACGCCGCCCGTCGTCCCGCTCGGCGGGTCGCCGGAGCCAAGACGTCGGGGAGCGCGGGGAACACGCTGGCCTCGCCCATGCAGGGCACCATCGTCAAGGTGGCGGTCGAGGAGGGCACGACGGTGGCCGAGGGTGACCTCGTCGTCGTGCTGGAGGCGATGAAGATGGAGCAGCCGATCCTTGCGCACCGTGCGGGAACCGTGCGATCCCTGACCGCCGAGCCCGGCGCAGGTGTGTCGGCAGGTGCTCCCATCTGCGAGATCGTCGACTGACGCCCGGATTTCGATGCCTCTGCCGGGTGAATTCCCGAGGGGGGCGAGTGAAAATGGCTCAGCCAGTCGGATTGCCTCGGGATCGTGTCCGGAAGGCCGCTCCCGATCCGCTAAGTTCTGCCACGTGACACACGTCGTAGTACTGAGCCCCGAAGAGGCCATCGCCCTTGTCCGCCCGCGCAAGACGCTTCCGTCGTTCGTCAGTGACCTGACCTGCGACGAAGGGGTCATCTCGCTGACCGGTGACCTGCGCCGCCTGACCTATGCCCCGCTGCCGGTCAAGATCGCGGCGAAGGCCGTCCCGGTCATGCACGGCTCGGCACGGATCACGTCCTTCCACGAGAACATCGCGGTGCTGCAGGTCGACGCCGACGCCGCCGGCCTGCCCGCCACGAAGCTGCTCCCGCTCGCTTCCGGGACCATCGCCAAGATGGCCCGCAAGAACGGGCTGCCGGACGACGCCGTGCAGCTCCGCAAGGACGGCACCATCTCGCTCGACGTGCGCGCCCTGATGCGCGGCTCGTTCGCCGAGGTGACGGACTTCCGTTTCGAGGGCGGCAACGTCGTCGTCGAGGGTGTACCCGCCTGAAGTAGAGCCTGAGCCTGAGCCGAACCCTTATCGCTGACACGAACCGCCCCGACCTGACAGACTGACGCAGTGCCGAACGCGACCGTACCTCCGACCGATCTGCACCGGCATGGCGGAGACGGCTGGGTGACCTGCGGGGACCATCGGCACTGGGGTCTGTTCGGGGCGGCCGGCCTGCTGCTCGTCCGCCGGGACGCCGACGGGGCGCCGTCGGACGTGGTGCTCCAGCACCGCGCCCTGTGGTCACACATGGGCGGTACCTGGGGCATCCCCGGCGGCGCGCTGGCGCCGGACGAGAAGCCGGCGGCTGGCGCCCTGCGCGAGGCTGCCGAGGAGGCGGCGATCGACCCGGCCGCCGTGCACGTCGTCGGGACGCACGTGCTGGAGCACCCCGCCTGGACGTACACGACGGTCGTGGCCGACGTCGTCCCGGGCTACCGCGTCGAGCCGCGCGCGGCCGATCCGGAGAGCCTCGAGGTCCGCTGGGTCGGCGTCGCCGACCTCGGTTCGCTGACGCTGCTGCCCGCGTTCGGCGAGGCTCTGCCGCGGCTGCTCACGATGCTGGGTTAAGGTCGATTCGTGCACATCCGGATCGCGCCCGAAGAGGTGCTCGGCCTGGCGAGGATCGCCAAGCAGGCCCCGCCCGTCATCACCTCCGTCGTCGGCGACGGGGACGTGATCCGCGTCGTCGCGGACCTGCGCCGGCTCGAGGACCTGCCGGGACCCCTCAAGCTGGCCGTGAAGATCGCGCCGATCGTCCGGGCCGACGTCAAGCTGGCCGCCTTCGAGCGCGGCGTCGCGACGCTCACCGTCGAGGTGAACGCCGCGGGGCTGCCGGCGCACCGGCTGCTCAGCCTCGCCGCCGCGCCGATCGAGAACGAGGTCGCGAAGCAGGGTCTGCCGCCGGGCGTCGTGGACGTGCAGCCGGACGCCCGGATCGCCGTCGACGTCGAGCGCCTGCTGGAGGCCAAGGTCCCTGGCCTGACGGTCGCGCACGTCAAGGTCGAGGGCGGCCAGCTCGTCCTCGACGCTTCCGTCGCCTGAGCCTGAGACCTACTTGCCCACTCGCGCGTCCAGGACGCGGGCGCCCTCTGCGATCGAGCCGGACAGCGACGGGTAGATCGTGAACGCGGAGGCCACGTTCTCCACCGTCAGCCGGTGCTGCACGGCCAGCGTGATCGGGAAGATCAGCTCGGACGCGCGCGGCGCCACCACGACGCCGCCCAGCACCACGCCCGCCTCGGGGTGCGCGAAGAGCTTCACGAACCCGTCCTTGATGCCCAGCATCTTGGCGCGCGGGTTGCGCGCGAGCGGCAGCGTCGTGGTGATGAACTTGGAGTTCTGCGCGCGCAGCTTCTCCTCGCTGTAGCCGACGGTGGCGATCTCGGGCGCGGTGAAGATGTTGGAGGCGACGGTACGCAGCGCGAGCGGCTGGACGGCGTCCCCCAGGGCGTGCGCGACGGCGATCCGCCCCTGCATCGCGGCAACCGACGCGAGCGGCAGCACACCCGTGCAGTCGCCGGACGCGTAGATGCCGCGCACCGAGGTGCGCGAGACCTTGTCGACGACGACGTGCCCCGACTCCGAGAGCCGCACGCCGGCCTCCTCGAGCCCGAGACCCGACGTCGCGGGCACTCCACCGACCGCGACGAGCACGTGCGAGCCGTGCACCACCCGCCCGTCGGACAGCGTCACCTCGACGCCGTCGTCGGTCCGGACGGCACCGGCGGCGCGCGAGCGGGACAGCACGGTCATGCCTCGCGAACGGAAGACGCCCTCGAGCAGCTCGGCGGCATCCTCGTCCTCGCCGGGCAGCACGCGGTCGCGGCTGGAGACGAGCACCACGTCCGACCCGAGCGCGTTGTACGCGCCCGCGAACTCGGCGCCCGTCACGCCGGAGCCCACGACGATCAGTCGCTCGGGCAGCTCGCGCAGGTTGTACATCTGCGTCCAGGTGAGGATCCGCTCGCCGTCCGGCACCGCGGTCGGCAGCGTGCGCGGGGTCGCACCGAGCGCGAGGAGGATCGAGTCCGCCTCCAGCACCTCGGTGGCGCCGTCTGGCAGCTCGGCGACCACGCGCGCCGGCCCGTCGAGGCGCCCCTTGCCGTGCACGATCCGGATGCCCTCGCGCTCCAGCCGGCCGCGGATGTCGGCGCTCTGCGCCCGCGCGAGCGCGAGCACGCGCTTGTTCACGGCCTGCAGGTCCACGAAGTGCTTGCGCTTCTCCTCGGCCGTCCCGGCGGCGGACGCGGCCGCCTGCACGCCCGCGCCACCCAGGGACTGTGCCTGCGCGGCGGGGGCCGCGTACGCGGACACCACGGGGATGCCGCCGGTCGCCAGCGAGACGTTGACGTCGGACAGCGGGTCCACGACGTCGTCCGGCATGCGGATGCCGAGCTCGGGGGCACGGTCGGCGATGGTCATCCACTCGGCGGTGGCGATGAGGGTCTTGGAGGGGACGACGTCGGTCAGGACCGCCGCGCCACCCAGGCCCTGCTGCTCGACCACGGTGACCCGGGCGCCGTGGCTGCGGGCGACGAGCGCCGCCTCGTAGCCGCCTGGTCCACCTCCCACGACGACGACATGGGGCGGGACAGCGGTGGGATCGAGGGGGGTCACGATCTCATTCTCGCATCGTCGACGGCCGTGGAGGTTTCGCAGGGGGGTCGTGCGCGCGTGCCACGGTGAAAGTGGCGTTAACCTCGGACCATGAGCACGGACCTGGATCTTGACGACCCGACGACCGACCCGTTCGACGTCGCTGCGGCGGCCGCTGAGTACATCGCGGCCAAGACGGGGGTGCCAGGACACGACGTCGCGCTCGTCCTCGGTTCCGGCTGGGGCAGTGCGGCCGAGCTGATCGGTGATGTCGTCGCCGAGATCCCCACCGCCGAGATCCCCGGCTTCCTCCAGCCCGCGGTCAAGGGCCACCTGAGCACCACCCGTTCCATCCGCTTCGAGCGCCCCGACGGCGCGGTACGGCACGCGCTCGTCCTCGGCTCCCGGACGCACCTCTACGAGGGCCTGGGCCCGCGTCGCGTGGTGCACGGCGTCCGCACCGCCGCGGCCGCCGGCTGCGAGACCGTGATCCTCACGAACGGCTGCGGCAGCGTGCACATCGGCTGGCGCCCGGGCCAGCCCGTCCTCATCAAGGACCACCTGAACCTCACCGGGCAGACGCCGCTCGAGGGCGCCAAGTTCGCCGACATGACCGACGTGTACACGCCGCGCCTGCGCGACGTCGCGCGCAGCGTGGACCCGGACCTGCCCGAGGGCGTGTACGCGCAGTTCCGCGGCCCGCAGTACGAGACGCCCGCCGAGGTCAAGATGGCGTCCCTGATGGGCGCCGACCTCGTGGGCATGTCGACGGCGCTGGAGGCCATCGCCGCCCGGCACTGCCGCATGGACGTGCTCGGCATCTCGCTGGCCACGAACCTCGCGGCCGGGATCAGCCCGCACCCGCTCTCGCACGAGGAGGTGCTGGAGGCGGGCCGGGAAGCCGGGCCGCGGATCAGCGACCTGCTCGCTCGGGTGATCAAGCAGATCTGACGCCTGTGTCCGCCAACCTGCCTACCACCACCGAGGCGCTCTCCACGCCCGAGCTCGTCGCGCGCGCGGAGGCGTGGATGGCCGCCGACGTCGACGCTGCCGACGTCGCCGAGCTGCGCAACCTGGTCGCCCGCACCACGGACGCCAACATCGGCGAGCAGGCCGTCGCCGAGCTCGCCGACCGGTTCTCCGGCCTGCTGCAGTTCGGCACGGCCGGCCTGCGTGGCGCCATGGCCGCCGGCCCGAACCGGATGAACCGCGCGGTGGTGATCACCGCCGCCGCCGGCCTCGCCGCCTTCCTCACCAAGGAGTTCGGCCGCGGCACCCCGCGCGTCGTGGTCGGGTTCGACGCCCGGCACCGGTCCGCCGAGTTCGCCCGCGACACCGCGGCGGTGCTGGTCGCCGCAGGCGCCGAGGTGCTGCTCATGCCCGCACCGGGCCCCACGCCCGTCCTCGCGTTCGCGGTGCGGCACCTGTCCGCCGACGCCGGCGTCATGGTCACCGCGAGCCACAACCCCGCCGCCGACAACGGCTACAAGGTGTACCTCGGCGGTCGCGTCGTCACCGACGCCGGGCAGGGCGCGCAGATCGTCCCCCCGTACGACGCCCTGATCGCCGGTGAGATCGCGCTCGTGCGCGCGGCCAAGGACGTGCCGCGCGCCGAGTCCGGCTGGACCGTGCTCGGCCGGGAGATCACCGAGGACTACCACGCGGCGGTGGCCACCCTGCACGACGGCGAGCCGCGCAACAAGCTCCGTGTCGTCACCACGTCGCTGCACGGGGTGGGCGGCGTCGCTCTCGCGCGGGTGCTGGCCGAGGCGGGCTTCACCGACGTCGTGCCGGTCGAGGAGCAGGCAGAGCCCGACCCGGACTTCCCCACCGTGGCGTTCCCCAACCCGGAGGAGCCCGGCGCCATCGACATGGCCCTCGCCCTCGCCCAGGACGCCCACGCCCAGCTCGTCATCGCGAACGACCCGGACGCCGACCGCTGCGCCGTCGCCGTCCTCGACCCGCAGTACGGGACGTACCAGGGTGCCGAGACCGCGTCCTCGCAGGGCTGGCGGATGCTGCACGGCGACGAGGTGGGCATGCTGCTCGGCTGGGACGCTGCCGAGCGCGCCGCCCGCGCGGGGACCGGCGGCACGCTGGCCTGCTCGATCGTGTCGTCGCGCGCGCTGGCGGCGATCGCCGCCCGGCACGGCCTCGCGCACGCGACGACGCTCACCGGCTTCAAGTGGATCTCGCGCACCCCGGACCTCGTGTTCGGGTACGAGGAGGCGCTCGGCTACTGCGTCGACCCCGAGCGCGTGCGGGACAAGGACGGGCTCTCGGCTGCGGTCGCCGTCGCCCAGCTCGCCAACCGCCTCGCCGCGGACGGCCGCACCCTCCTGGACCGCCTCGACGACGTCGCCCGCGCCTGCGGGCTGCACGTCACGGGCCAGGTGTCGGCGCGGTTCGAGGACCTCGCGCTGATCGAGTCGACGATGGCGGCGCTCCGCACGTCGCCGCCGGCCGTCCTCGCGGGCTCGCCGGTCGACTCGGTACGCGACCTCGCCGAAGGCCTCGACGGCCTGCCGCCCACCGACGGCGTCGTGCTGCTGACGGCCGACGACACCCGCGTGATCGTGCGGCCCAGCGGCACCGAGCCCAAGGTCAAGTGCTACATCGAGGTGGTGTCGCCGGTCGACCCGGACGCCTCGGCCAACACCCTGTCCGCCGCGCGGGTCGCCGCACGTGACCGCCTGGCCCGGGTCCAGGCGGACGTCCGGGCGGCGCTGGGCCTCTGACGACAGCGGTCCCGCCACCCTCGCGGGGTGGCGGGACCGGTCGTCCGCTGTACTACGAGATCTGCTGGACGGGCTACTGCACGACCGCCGGCAGGACGTCCATGGCGTCCGGGTTGGCCTCGACGAACTTCGGCACCTCGTCCTTGGCCACCGCCGCCATGAGCGGGTCGAACACCGCCCGGTCGAGCACGACGATCGACTGCCCGTCGGCGCTGCGCCCGGTGCCGGAGTAGGGCGCGGTCATGAACGTGATGTCGTTCGTGGCCATGTCCTGGGTGCCCATGACGAGCTCCTGGATCTTGTCGAACGTGAGGCCCTCGTCGACGGCAACAGAGCTCGTGATGGCCTCGAGGAAGCTGGCCATCTTCACGGGCTCGCCCATGCTGTTCTTCGCCTTGGCCACGATCGCCCGCATCCAGGCCTGCTGCCGCTGCACGCGGCCGAAGTCGCCGTTCGCCAGCGCGTACCGCTCACGCGCGAAGGCGAGGGCCTCCTCGCCGGTCATCGCCTGCCGCACGGAGCCGCCGTTGCCGTCGGGCACCGTGATCTCGACACCGTCCAGGGAGTCGGTCAGGGACTTGAACGACTCGAAGTCGGTCACCGCGAAGTGGTCGATCCGGACGCCCGTCAGGTTCTCGACCGTCTGGATCATGAGGGCAGGGCCGCCGTAGGAGAACGCGGCGTTGATCTTGGCCTCGCCGTAGCCGGGGATGGGCACCCAGGAGTCACGGGGGATGGAGATCGCCGCCGCCGACTTCCGGTCCGCCGCCAGGTGCACGAGCATGATCGCGTCGGTGCGCTGCGCACCGGCCTTCCACTGGGTCGGGTCGCCGGCCGAGATCCGGCTGTCGGAGCCGAGCACCAGGATGTTCACGGGTGCGGTCGGGCCCTCGACCGCGGGGGCGCTGGGCCGCGTCGAGGGATCGACGTTCGCGAACGGGTCCTCGATCCGCTCCAGGTTGTCGTCGAGCGACATCCGGTACGCGTAGTAGGCCGCGACACCTCCGCCGCCCACGAGCAGCAGCGCACCGACCACGAGGCCCGCGACGAATCCGCGGCTCCGAGGTGCGCGCCGGGCGTGACGGAGATCGCCGTCCACCGGGTTGGGCGGGGCGAGAAGATCGCTCATTCGATCAGGTGCGGCCATGGAAATTGATCATAGTGGGCGAACGCGACTACTACTCTTGAGCCTGGTCCGCAACCGGAGCGTCGTTTCAGAGGTGCAGCTCGGTGCCCGCCCAGGTGGCACCGAACAGTGAGGGGAGTCGCAGTGAACGCTGGCGCGAGACAGCAGCAGGACCGCTCGATCCTCCTGGTCACGCACCATTTCGCACCCGAGACCGGAGCCCCCCAGCGGCGCTGGGGAGCACTCATCCAACACCTGGTCACCGCGGGTTTTCCCGTGACCGTGCTCGCGCCTCCGCCACATTACCCGTCGGGAAAGATCACCCACTCTTCACCTTCATACCTGCCTGGTTCCGTGCAGACCGGCGCCAACGGCGAGAAGATCATCCGGGTGAATTTCCGCGAGCATTCCCACGGACTCGGATCTCGGGCCGCGGACCAGACGGTCGCCGCGATCAGCTCGGTCCTGCACGGCATCCGGCCCTCCGCCGGCCGGCCCGCCGTCGTGATCGCGACCGTCCCCGGGATCCCGAGCGTCGTGGCCGGCTGGGCGCTCGCCCGCTGGCACCGCGCCCGGTTCGTCGTCGAGATGCGCGACGCGTGGCCCGACCTCATCCAGCCCAGCGGCATCCTCCTGCGCCGGGACCGGCCCGGCGGCCTGCGCCGTCGCCTCCGCGATCTCGTGGCGCGCGTGGTGCACCGCACCGTCACGCGCCTGCAGACCCGGTCGGACCTCGTGGTCACGACCACCGCCGCGTTCGCCGAGATCCTGCGCGCACGCGGCGTCCGCAACGTTGCCGTGGTCCGCAACGGCACGGCGTTCGAACCGGTACGCGAGAACACTCCCGTTCGCCTCGCGGGCCGCCCGCTGCGGGTGGTCTACGCGGGCACCGTCGGCCGGTCGCAAGGGCTCGACGTCGCCGTGCGCGCCGCCGCGCTGGTCCAGGAGCGCGGCTACGCGCTGGACGTCCGCATCCTGGGGCACGGCAACGAGCTGGAACCGCTCCGGCTCCTCGCGGCCGAGCTCGGCGCGCCGGTGCGGGTCGAGCCATCGGTGCCGTCCACCCAGGTGCGCGAGCTGTACGCCTGGGCGGACACCGTCGTCGTCTCCCTGCGGGACTGGGAGCCGTTCGAGTGGACGGTCCCGTCCAAGCTGTACGAGGTGATGGCGTCCGGGGTCCTCGCCTCGGCGAGCCTGGCCGGTGAGGCGGCGAACCTCGTCACGATCAACGGTGCGGGCGCCGTCGTGCGCCCTGGCGACGTCGAAGGGCTCGCCGACCTGTGGTGCGGCTGGCTGTCCGACGGCGTCGTGCCCGCTGCGTCGTCCGACGCCGCGGCCTGGGTCGCCGAGCACGCGAGCGACGGGGTGCTGGGCCACCGGTACGCCGAGCTCCTCGACGCCCTGCTCCCGAGCCCGGTGCCGGACGCCCCGCTCGACCGGAGGGCCCGGGTCTGATGGCGCTGCCGTTCCAGCGCGCGGGCGAGCTCGCGCGCAATCTCCGTTTCACCACGTCGTTCGTGGCACGCACGCTCGCGGAGGATCCGCTGTGGCTCGCCGTCCAGGCGGCCCGGCGCGCCCCCGAGCCGGTGCGCCGGCCGCTGGTGCGCGCACTCGGGTTCGTGCCGGCGCCGTCGGCCCCGCACGCGCTGGGGCTGATGCTGGCCGGCGACACGGCCCGCGCGGCGGACGAGGCGGAGCAGCTCCTGGAACGGCCCGGCGGCCGCGGCCGCCGGGTCGCGGCGGAGGTGGCCGTCGCGGTGGGCCGACCCGAGCTGCTCGACGACGTCGACGGGGCCGGACCCGCCCGCTACCGGGCGGCCTGGCTGCTGGGCGACGCCGACTCCATCGGGCCGGACGCGCCCGCCGGGCTCCGCGCCCAGGTGGCCCTGCTGCAGCCGGAGCCGGCGGACGACGCGGGCGCCCAGGCACCACACGCCGCCCCGGGACCACCGGGCCCCGGCGGGATCACCGTGCTGCACCACCTGACCAACTCGCTGCCGCACACGCAGAGCGGCTACACGCTCCGCTCGCACGCGATCCTGCTGGCGCAGCGCGCCGCGGGGACGCCGGCGGTCGCGACCACGCGCCCCGGCTACCCGCTGACCATCGGCTCGCTCACGGCGCGCGGGACCGACGTCGTCGACGGCGTCACCTACCACCGTCTGGTCCCTGACCGCACGGAATCCGACGTCGCGCGCCGGATCGCGCAGGAGACCGACCTGCTCACCGAGGCCGCCCGGGCCGCCGGCGCGGACGTCCTGCACACCACCACGCCGTCCACCAACGGGAGCCTGGCGCACGCCGCCGCCCGGCGGCTCGGGATCCCGTGGGTCTACGAGGTGCGCGGCCTGCCCGAGGAGACCTGGGTGGCGTCGCACGGCACGCCGGCGGCGCGCGCCCGGGCGGCCTCGTCCCGCCGTCGGGCGCTGATGCAGGCCAAGGAGACCGAGCTCGCGCTCGCGGCCGACGCCGTCGTCACGCTCAGCGGAACCATGCGCGACGCCCTGGTGGCGCGCGGCGTGCCCGCCGACCACATCACCGTGGTGCCGAACGCGGTGCCGGACAGCCTGCTCGCCGCGCGGCACCCGACGCCGGAGGCGGCGCGGGCCGCGCTCGGCCTGCCGGCCGGGCCGGCCATCGGGACGGTGAGCAGCCTCGTCGACTACGAGGGCCTGGAGACGGTGGTCCGCACGGTGGCCACGCTGCGCGCCCGCGGGCACGACGTCACGGGCCTGCTGGTGGGCGACGGCGTCTCGCGGGCCGGGCTGGCGCGCCTCGCTGACGAACTGGGGGTCGCCGACCACGTGGTGCTCCCCGGACGGGTACCGCCCGCCGTGGCGCAGACCTGGCTGGCCGCGCTCGACGTCGTGCTGGTGCCGCGCCGCGACCACGAGGTCACGCGCCTGGTGACCCCGCTCAAACCGGTCGAGGCGATGGCGGTGGGCCGCCCGGTGGTCGCCAGCGACCTGCCCGCGCTGGTGGAGGCCGTCGGCGGCGCGGGACTGCACGTCGGCGCGGACGATCTGGCCGGCTGGGCCGACGCGGTCGCTACCCTCCTGGACGACGCCGGACGGCGTGCCGAGCTGGTCGAGCTGGGCCGGGCGGTGGCCATCGAGAGGACCTGGGTGAGGAACGCGGAGACGTATCTGGGGATCTACCGGGAGTGTCTGGGGGTGAAGGCATGAGCTCGGGTCCGGAGACCGGGTCGTACGCGGCCCTGTTCGACGCGTCGCCGACGACCACGAAGCTCGTGACGCTCGGCAACCTGTCCCGCGTCGGCGCACGACCCCCGCTCGGGCAGTACGTGAGCCTGCTGTGGGCGCGCCGGCACTTCCTGTGGGCGGACGCGCGCGCGAAGGTGACCAGCGGGACCCGGCAGAGCCTGCTGGGCCAGGCCTGGCTGATCCTCGACCCCCTGATCAACGGCGCCGTGTACTTCGTGGTGTTCGGCCTGCTGATGAAGGGCGGGAAGGGCATCGACAACTTCCTCGGGTACCTGCTGATCGGCGTGTTCCTGTTCGGGTTCACCACCTCGTCGATCAACGGCGGCGCGCGCTCCGTGCAGACCGGCAAGAACCTGATCCGTGCGTTCACGTTCCCGCGGGCGGCGCTGCCGATCTCGGTGGTGCTGCGCAACCTGCTCAACCTCGGCCCCACGCTCGTGACGCTCGCCGCCCTCATCTACTTCATCGGCCCTGACGAGGAGTACACCTGGCGCCTCGCCCTCGTGCCCCTCGCCCTGGCCCTGCAGGTCGTGTTCACGACGGGGGTCACGCTCCTGGTCGCCCGGTGGGCGGCCGCGCTGCCCGATGTCGCGAACCTGATCAGGATGGCGATGCGGATCTGGCTGTACGCGTCAGCGGTGTTCTTCTCGTTCGACGCGCTGCTCAAGGACGAGCCCGAGCTGAAGATGGTGGTCGAGGCCAACCCGATGTTCATCGTGCTCGACATCGTGCGCGACTGCGTCCTGTACGCCACCACGCCCGACCCGATGCGCTGGGTGTGGCTCGGCGGCTGGGCCGTCGGCATGCTGCTGATCGGGTTCATCACCTTCTGGCAGGCGGAGGAGAGCTATGGCCGCTGACCTCGACTACCCGATGCCGCCGCCGCAGCTCAGCAAGGGCCGGCCCGCGTCCATGCCGGTGCCGGTGCAGCGGCCGCTGACGGGAGCCATCCCGATGTCGGTGCAGGCTCCGCCGCACACCGGTCAGCTCGCCGCCGTCGCGCCGCGGGCCGGGAGCACTCCCGTCCTGTGGCCGACGGTCGCCGTCCAGGGCCTGCGCATGCACTACCGGACGCCATCGACGGACACGTCCAGCGGTCGCCGCGCCCGGCTGAAGCGGACCGTGCTCAACGCCCTGGGCCAGGAGCCCAAGGTGACGGTGCGCGCGCTCACGGACATCTCGTTCGTCGCCAACTCCGGCGAGCAGATAGGCATCGTCGGCCAGAACGGTTCCGGCAAGAGCACGCTCCTGCGGATCATCGCGGGCCTGGAGAAGCCCACCAAGGGCCAGGTGCTGGCCGAGAGCACGCCGGTGCTCATCGGCGTGAACGCCGCGCTGGTCCCCGACCTGCCGGGCGAGGAGAACGTGCGCCTCGGCTGCCTGGCGATGGGCCTGTCCCCCGCCGAGGCGCAGGCCGCGATCCCCGACGTCATCGAGCTGGCCGGCCTCGGCAAGTCCATCTACCTGCCCATGCGCACCTACTCCTCGGGCATGGCCGCACGCCTGCGCTTCGCCATCGCGACGGCGGCCCGCCCCCACATCCTGCTCATCGACGAGGCCCTGGCCACCGGTGACGCGGCGTTCAAGGAACGCAGCGAGGTCCGCATGGAGCGCCTACGGAAGGAAGCGGGAACGGTGTTCCTCGTGAGCCACGCCGCACAGACCATCGAGGAGTCCTGCACCCGCGCCATCTGGCTGCACCACGGCCGCCTCGTCCTCGACGGCGAGGCGCAGGACGTCGCCGTCCGGTACCGCAAGTGGGCGTGGGCCCACGCGAAGGACAAGCCGGGCGACGCCAAGCAGGTTCTCGAGGAAGCCTTCGCCGAACGACGGGAGACCGAGGTGCGGTTCGACACGCCCGAGCCGGCCAAGGGACCGGTACGCGAGCGGCATGCCCGGCCCAGGGGGCGCGACGCCAAGCAGGCGAGGACCAGAGCGGCGCGCATCGCGGCGCTCCGGGCCGAGGCGGGCGACCAGTGAACCGGCCCCTCGTCATGACCGTCTACGGGACGCGTCCGGAGGCCATCAAGGTCGCCCCGGTCATCGCCGCCCTCGAGGCCGACGACCGGTTCGACTCGCTGACGGTCGTCACCGGTCAGCACCGGGAGATGCTCGACCAGGTCAACGCGGTCTTCGGCATCGTGCCGGACCATGACCTCGACATCATGAGCCACGGCCAGACGCTCGGGCAGATCTTCGCCCGCGTCATGAGCCGGCTCGACCCGATCCTCGCGGAGCGCCGGCCCGACGCCGTCATCGTCCAGGGCGACACGTCGACGTCGACGGCCGCAGCGCTCGCCGCGTTCTACCGGCAGATCCCGGTGGTGCACCTGGAGGCTGGGCTGCGCAGCGGCGACATCATGTCGCCGTTCCCTGAGGAGGCGAACCGCAAGATCACCTCGCAGATCGCCGCCCTGCACCTGGCGCCGACCCTGCGGAGCCTCGCCAACCTCGTCGCGGAGGGCGTGCGGCTGGAGGACATCGTGGTGACCGGCAACACGGTCATCGACGCCCTGTACCTCGCCGTGCAGCGCCGGACGCCGTTCACCGACCCAGCGGTCGCCAAGGTGGCGTCGTCGGGCCGGCGCGTGGTGCTCGTGACCACCCACCGCCGGGAGAACTGGGGCGACGCCATGGAGGGCGTCGGCAGGGCTCTGGCGCGGATCGCCCGACGGTTCCCCGACGTCGAGGTGGTGCTGCCCGTGCACCGCAACCCCGTGGTGCGCGACGCCGTGCTGCCGCACCTCGCCGGGCTGTCGAACGTCACGGTGACCGAGCCGCTGGGCTACGGCGAGTTCACCCATCTGCTGTCGCTGTCGACGCTGGTGCTCACCGATTCCGGCGGGCTGCAGGAGGAGGCGCCGAGTCTCGGCAAGCCGGTGCTCGTGATGCGGGACAACACCGAACGCCCCGAGGCCGTCGAGGCGGGCACGGCCCGCCTGATCGGGACCGCCGAGGAGCGTGTGGTGGCCGAGGTCAACCGGCTGCTGACCAACGAGGCCGCCTACGCCGCCATGGCGCAGGCCGTCAACCCGTACGGGGACGGGCACAGCGCGAAGCGGGTACTGGACGCGACGGCGCGCGTGCTCGCGCCGGTGCTGCCCGACGTGCTGCCCGACTTCGACCTGGTGGACGAACAGTTCACCGCCGTTTCCGCAGAGGGTGGGGTATGAGCAAGACCAGGGTCTTCATCTACGGCTCGTGCGTGTCGCGGGACACGTTCGAACATCTCGATCCCGAGCGGTTCGAACTCGTCGCGTACGTGGCGCGCCAGTCGGCGCTGAGCGCGTACACCCGCCCGGTCGAGCTCATGGCGCCGCCGACCCTCGAGTCGCAGTTCCAGCAGCGGATGATCTCCGGCGACTTCGCGTCGAGCCTGCGACCGCAGATCGCCTCGGCCGCCGCCGGTACCGACCTCGTCCTCGTCGACCTCGTCGACGAGCGCCTCGGTGCCTACCTGCTGCCCGACGGGTCGGTGATCACCCGCTCGCTGGAGCTCATCCAGTCCGGCTCCGAGCAGTACCTGCCCCAGGGCGCCCAGTACCTGGCGTTCGGCACGCAGCAGCACTTCGAGTACTGGCAGACGGCGATCAGCTACATCGGGGAACGCCTGCGGCACTACATGCCGCAGGCCAAGGTCGTGCTGCTCGACATCCCGTGGGCCGAGTGGTCCGAGACCGGCGAGAAGACGCCGGACTCCTTCGGCGTCTCGGCCAGGGACGCGAACCCGGTGTTCCAGTCCTACGCGCAGTTCGCGGCGCAGTCGCTGGCCGGGCAGGTGATCTCGCTGGACCCGTCCGAGGTCGTGTCCAGCCCGACCCACCCGTGGGGCGACGCGCCGTTCCACTACGCGGAGAACGTGTACCTGAACATCGTGCAGCGGCTCACGGGTACCGAGGGCCGGGTGATCTGGGGGACGGGCGCGACCCGGACGACGACGGCGGACCTGCCGGTGCAGTCCGGCCCGAACGCCACCGCGCCCGAGCGCGTGACCGTCCGGCAGCGGGTGGCCGACGCCGCGCAGGGGGGGCAGGCCGCGCAGGGCTCCGCCGTGCCGCTCCGGCGGCTGGAGGGTGGTCCGAACTTCCTCATCGCTGGCACCCAGCAGGGTGGGACGCAGTGGCTGCAGCACCAGCTCAGCCGTCATCCGCACGTCGAAGTGGCCAAGGACGCCGCTCCGTTCTTCAGCCGGCCCGCGCGGCTCACCAAGGACGAGGAGATCCAGAAGTTCCTGGGGTCCTTCGCGGACGCCGGCAAGCCGCTGCGGGGCCACCGCTCGCCCGGATACTTCTGGGTGGCCGACCCCCGGAGCGAGTTCTCCCCGCCACGGAAGCACGACACGGCCGCCGCGATCCGGGACATGCTGGACCCGAACGCTCCCGTCCTGCTCAGCCTGCGCAACCCCGTCGAGCGGGCGATCTCGGCGTACTGGCGGCACTTCTCGAACGCCGAGATCGAGCTGGGCGCCGGCATCTTCCAGACCCCGGCCCGGCTGGGGATCGTCGACCGCGGCTTCTACCGGCGGCACTACGAGGACTGGGCCCGGACGCTCGGGCCGGAACGCCTGCGGGTGCTCGTCTTCGACGACCTCGTCGAGCGTCCCCGCGTCTACCTGCAGGAGGCACTCAGCGCACTGCGGGTCGGTGACGCGCCGGAGTTCTGGTCCTCCCTCAAGCCCAAGGTGAAGGTCGGTAACGTCGGCTGGCTCCCCCAGTTCAAGAAGCAGAGCCCCATCACGGCTCAGGAGATCGCGGCCCTGGCCGCACTCTACGCCGACGACATCCGGTTCATGGAGGAGCTGCTCGGCCGCGAGCTGCCGAAGTGGCACAACGTCGGGCGTCTCGTCAAGCAATACACCGCCGAAGGAAAGTAGGACCGTGTACGACTCAGCCGCCGCGCGCGACCCTCTCGGGTGCGTCTTCATCGTCACGTACGGGCGATCCGGTTCGACCCTGCTCCAGGGCATCCTCAACTCGATCCCCGGCTACGTGATCCGCGGCGAGAACGGCGACTCCCTGTACAGCCTGTTCGCGTACTTCAACACGCTCGACAAGGCGCACCGCGAGCACACCGATCCGGCCAAGAAGTCTCCGGACACGCCGTCGCACCCCTGGTTCGGGATCAACCAGTTCTCGCCCGAGACGACTCTTTCTCTGCTGCGCTCCCTCGTCCTGGCCTCGCTGCTGCAGCCGCCGTCGGGAACCCGAGTCACGGGTTTCAAGGAGATCCGCTGGGTGCACTCCAACTGGCGCGCCTACGCCGACTTCCTGATCCGCCTCTTTCCCCGGGCCAGGTTCGTCATCAACACCCGTGACCACGCCGACGTGCTGGCGAGCAAGTGGTGGAAGGACCGCGAGAACGGCGCCGCCATCCTCGACCGCGCGGAGGTCCAGTTCGCCGAGCTGGAGGCCGCCTACCCGAACCGCACCTACCGGGTGCACTACAACGACTACACCGCCGACTCCGGCTCGCTCGAGGGCATGTTCAAGTGGCTCGGCGAACCCTTCGACAAGGACCGCGTCGATGACGTCCTCGCCCGCAAGCACTCCTACTGAGCCCGTCCCCGCCGGCGCCCGGCTGCTGCACATCGGCCTGCCGAAGACCGGATCGACCGCGTTGCAGTACGCGGCCTCACGCCTGAAGAAGAAGCTCCGCGAGGAGGGTGTCATCTACCCGGGCCGGGGCGAGAACCATCACAAGGCGACCTCGTGGCTCGCCGGGCTGAAGGTCGGATACCTCTCGGACCCGACACCGCAGGAGCAGTGGTGGCTGAACCTCAAGAAGGAGCTGGACCACCACGCGGCCAGGCGCGCTCTCGTCTCCTTCGAGATGATCTGCACGACGAACCTGGACGGGGCGCGGCGCACCGTCGACGCCCTGGGGGACGGCGGGCGGGTTCCCGTGCACGTGACGCTGGTCCTGCGCAACTTCGGCACGTTCGTGCCGTCCTACTGGCAGGAGAGCCTCAAGCGGGGAAACACCGAGTCGCTCGACACCTACCTCCGGCGGGTGCTCAAGGATCCCGCGACGGTCGAGGCGTCCGGCGCCTTCCACCGGCGTGACGGCTACGGCCTGCTCGAACGGTGGTCAGCGGCGGTAGGCCCGGAGAACATCACCGTCATCGTCCTCGAGAAGGACCGTCCGACGCGCCTGCTCGACACGTTCGAGTCGATGCTCGACCTCCCGGAGGGGATCCTGCACTCCGAGCCTCCGGTCGGCGCGGGCGCCAACCGGAGCATGTCCGCGGCGGAGGCGGCGCTCGTCCACCGGCTCAACCAGCAGGTCATCGGCGAGTGGCAGGCTTCGTCGCGCGAGCACCGCAACCTCGTGCACAACGGCGTCGTGGGCCGCCTGCTGTCCAGCCGTGAGCCCGCGGAGTCGGAGGGCAGGCTGCGGATCCCGGACTGGGCCGCCCAGTCGTGCGTCGAGGCGGGGAAGCTCCTGGCCGACAGCGTGCGCTCGACGGGGGTACGGGTCGTCGGGGACCTGGCGGAGCTGGAGCGTCCGGTGCCGACCGCCGGCGACGCGGCGCTCGGAGCCCCCGACTCCGTCCCGTTCGACTTCGCGGTGCAGGCGCTGCTCGGCATGTTCGCCCGCTCCACCGGCTGGACCGCCGACCACACGAGGCCGCTGGCGCGATAGGTATTTTTCGGAATGTGCCTACCAAGGACGCCGAGTCAGTCAGCTGGTGTCGGGCGCTGTGCGCCCTCGTAGACGCCGATGACGACCCGCAGGGCGAGCTCGCTCGGGATCAGCTCCGGGACGTCGCCCGCCGGCCGCGCGCCGACGATCCGCCGGACGGCGGACGCGCGCAGCCGGCGCGCGTCGGCCTCGTCCAACATCCCGAGCTGGACGGCGCGTCGCGCCAGGCCGTCGGCCGCGATCAGGGCGAGGTCGCTCGGCACCTCCTCGGGCAGGGGCGCCTGGTCACCGACCCGTCCCGCCGCCGCGAGATCGGCGAGGTCGCCGACGACGCGGACGCCGGCGGACTCGATCTGCTCGGCGATCCGGATGGCGGCGGTCGCCGCATGCCTGGTCACCCGCTCCGGCACCCGCAGCGAAGGCTCGTCCGACCGCCGCGGCCGCCCGGCGATGACGGCGTTCACCGCACCGCCGTGGAAGAGTCCCCGGCGTGCGCGGGATCCGGTGTCCTGGAGGATCTGCTCAGCGGCCTGCCTGAAGAACTCCGTCTCGACCGCGCTCATGCCCGAGTTGGCGGTGACCCGCTCCAGCGTCCCGCGGCGCTGCCCGAGCAGGTCCTCGAAGACCCGGAAGATGTGGTCGCGGTCGGCGGGGTCGAGCACGACCACCGTCATGTTCTCCGGGCCGAACAGGTCCGCCCACCGCCCCACGAGGTCGGTGCCGTCGCTCTCGTCGAAGACGTCGCCGCCGGGCATGTGCAGCATCGGCAGCTCGCGGAACGCCTCGTCCAGCCACGCGTCGAGCGGCCGGGGCTCCGCGTTCTTGACGCGCTGCTGCCACATGGACAGCAGCATCCCGGGCAGCGGCCGGAGCGTCAGCACGACGTGGGTCGGCATGGTGAACGCCTCCCGGACCGGGGCCAGGTCGCGCGCGCCCGCCGTCGAGAAGGCCTCGCTGCTCACCAGCGCGTAGTCACGCTCGTTGTTCACGAGCTGCTTGAGGATGCCCGTCGACCAGTGGGCCGGTGCGCGCTCCGCGAGCCAGGGCTCCTTGCGGTAGCCGAGGAGCGACCGCGCGAACCGGCGGTGGTTCTCGTACCGGCCCGGGTACAGCACCCCGCCGTCACGCAGCCGCGCGCGTGATCCGGCCGCCGACTGCTGCAGCGACGTCGTACCGGTCTTGGGCGCCCCGATGTGGAGCACCGTGGTCCCCCTCGGCAGTGCTGGTACCTCGTTCACGGCGTTCTCCGGCCCTCCGGCTTCGACGGTCATCTCGGCAGCAGCTCCGCGAAGTCCACGGACATGTCGTGCATCGTGTAGGACGCCGCGAACCGCTCCGCGGCCTGCGCCCGCGCACCGCCCTGCCGGTCCAGGCCGCGTTCGATCGCCTCGGCCAGCGCATCCACCCTCGACGTGGCGTCGACGTCGAAGAACTCGACCCACTGCTCGTCGCCGTACTCCGCGAGCAGGTGCGGTTCACCGGGGATCACGCACGGGACCCCGAGGGTCGCGGCCAGCAGCATGCTCCCCGAGTTCAGGATGCGCGTGTACGGCAGTGCGAACAGGTCGCAGGCCGAGGCCCAGGTGACGACTTCCTCGTCGGTGAGCTGTCCGTGGCGCCGGTGCACCGTGACGTTCCCCGGCATCGCGGCCTCGATCTCCGCCATCGCGTCGGCGGTGGTGCCGCCGGCGAGCAGCATCGAGACGCGGGGGTTGCGCTCGGCGAGGAGACCAGCCGCCCGCAGCAGGTCCCCGAGGCCCTTGTACGGGCGGATCCCGCCCACTATCCCGATGACCAGGTCACCGGGCGGGATGGTGCCGATCCGCCGGCGCGCCGCTCGACGCCCTGGGGACGGCTCGTAGACACCCTGGTAGCTCGCGTGCCGCACCCGGGACACCTTCTCGGCCGGGAGCTCGTAGTACTCGGAGACCACCTCGGCGGTCTGCGAGTTGAGCACGATGATCCGGGACGACCGGCGCGCGAGCACCCGCGCGAGCTCGACCTCCTCGGCGTGGTACTCGGTGTCGTGGGAGATGGTGTTGTGCACGGTCCAGAAGACCTCGACGCCACGGGCCCGGGCGCCGGACAGCGCGCCGTCGAGCTGCGTGATGCGCGACCGGAGCTCCGCGGCGTCCTTGACGTTCTCCGCGACCGGGCTCGTCCAGTGCAGGTGCAGGATGTCACCGGCCTGGAGCACCTGGAGCTCGTTCAGCAGCTCGTGGTAGCGCCACTTGCCGTCGACCCGCCAACCCTGCGAACGAGCCTCCATGTAGAGCATGTTCAGGTAGGGGTTCGTGGTCCAGTAGGGGAACACACTGATCCTGGCCACGTCATCGCTCCTGTTCCTGGGCGCCGGCCACGGTCGTCGGCCCGGCGGGCACCGGTTCGGGCGCGAGCCGGGGCAGGTCCTTCGACCAGGCCAGCTCCGTCGTCCGGACCGTCCCGTCGTCGTGGTGGACGGAGACCAGGCAGCGCGTGGCCTCCGGTGCGCCCCAGGCGGGCGGCAGGACGACGTCGAGGTCGAGCTGCGCCGTCCTGGGCGGCAGGACGTGGTGCGGCAGGCCGACGTGGTCGCCGAGCGCCTCGTTCGTGAGCCGCACCTCGCTGACCGGGGTCTGCGTGTCCGCGAGGAGCACAGCGAGACTCAGCACGGTCCCCCGCGGCCGGGGCACCGCCGCGTACGCCACGGCGCTGAGCCCGTCCCGGACCCGCCGGGCGGCCTCCTCGATGCGTGGCCGGGAGAACGTGCGCACCGCGGCGTCGACGCTCCTCAGATCGGCCGGCAGGGAGTCCGGCGCGACCTCGGCGTAGTGCCACTGGCGCAGGTCCGCCAGCTCGGCGGCGTCGGTGGTGCGGCCGGCTTCGTCGGTGAGGCCTCGCAGGAGGCCCTCGTACTCGGCCCGCGCACGGTCGAGCTCCGCGCCCCGCGAGCCCTCCATGGCGGCGATCCAGGCCCGGTCCCGGTCGTCAGGGCTCGTTCGCTCCCGTTCCGGCGTCGCCGAGGGCGTCCCGCCGCCCGGGGACCACAGCTCCCAGGGGAACGCCTCGAGGAGCGCGTCGGCGTCGAACCTCGGCTCGGGCTGGCCGCCCAGCACGAACGCCTCCTCGACGGTCTCGGCGATCGGCTCGAACGGCCTGCCCGTGCCGGCGAGGTAGTCGCGGTACTTGAACGGGTGCTCGTGCGCGGACCGCGCGAAGCGGGCGGGGATCCCGAGCGCCTCCGCGACGATGACGGCGTGCAGCGACGTGCTGATCACGAACCGGCTCGAGGCGATCTGCAGGAGCACCGAGTCCACGTGGTCCTGCGAGTCGAGCGTCTCCAGCTCGTGCTCGCCGGCCACCGCTGGGACGTCGTGCTTGTCGTTGAAGTTGGGCACGAAGAGCACGTCCCGCACCGGAGCGCGGCTGACCCGGAGCAGCTCCGGCATGACGTCGGCGAGGAGCAGGACCGGGTCGCCGTAGACCTCCGGCACGTCGAGCCCGTGGCTCGACAGGAAGCGCCGGGTCAACGGGCCACGGACGGCACGGAACGTCACCCCGTCCGGGATGTCCTTGGTCGCCGCGAGCATCTTGCCGTTCACCCCGGACCCCCACACGACGGACCGTTCCGGCGCGAGGTGCAGGATGGAGCCGACCGACAGCAGCGCCGGCCCGTCGGGTGCTACGGTGCGTGCCGAGGATCCGACCAGGCGGGAGACTATCGCCGGGCCGAGGACGTCGCCGAAGTTCGCCACCGGGGCACCGGACCGGATCGGGTTCCAGTGCACCACCGGTACCCCGGCGACCCGGGTGACGGCCCGGTCTCCGCTCACCTCAGGCATCGTTCCTCCGAGACGCAATCTGAAGCTCAGCCTTCTTCCGGTTCCTGCGGTTCTTGGCGGCTCGCTGGATCCGCCACTCGACGGCTCGGTAGGCCCGCAGCTTTCTGGCGCGCCGGCCGACCCGGATACCGCGCCAGCGAACCGCGGTGGCGACCCGTGCCGTACCGGAGGCGAACGTGCGCAGGCCGAGCTCGTCCCCGTTCGCCAGCCTCATGGGCCGCACGACGCTCAGGGACGAGACCCCACCCGGCCACTCGATGCGGACCGGCAGCTCGAGCTCGCCGAACGCGTCCTGGACGATCACGCGAAGCCGCCAGTCGTACCCCGGCTCGAGGGCCGTCAGGTCCGCGTCGACCGACCAGCCCTTCTCGTTCACCGAGACGCGGCCGAAGACCCGCTGGCTGTGCACGTCCCGCTGCTTGCCGACGGAGCCGAGCGCGAGGAGCCGGAGCACGCGGACGCCCGGGCGGACCGGTCCGCTGCCCCGCAGGTGCAGCACGCGTCCCCGGACCCCCGTGACGGAGGCGGCGAACTTCGGCCGGTACCGGTACGGGTTGTACTGGGACTCGCGCCAGACGTCGTTCAGCTCGCCGTGCAGCAGGGCCTCCGCGACGCGGACCTCTCTGGTCGCGGGGGTCGCCGTCGACCGCAGCGAGACCTCCGGATCGATCTTGCTCGCGAAGACCATCATCCGCTCGCCGAGCTTGTCGTCCCAGGCGTGGGACCCGTCGATGAACGGGCGCATCACGTCGTTGCGCCAGAGCCGCCCGGCCAGACGGCGGTCGAGCCCGTCGGCCATGGCGGCCGAGAGCGCCTCGGCGAACGTGGTGATCGTGTCCGAACCGCTCGCGTACCTCTTGCCCACCTCGCGTTCCCACACGGTGCGCGCCAGGTCGAGGTGACCGTGGGCGGCGAGGTGGAAGACGAGCGCGCGTCGCGCGCCGATCCGCTCCAGTGCCTCGAAGGGCGCGAGCGAGACCAGCCCGGCGACGGCGGCCGAGACCGCGGCGCGGTCTTCCTGCTCCAGATGGTCGAACCCGTCCTGCAGCAGCTTCCCGAGGGTCGCCCACGCGTCGGACCCGAGCGCCGCATGCCAGTACTCGCGCGCGAGCTCGCTCCGGTCGTCGTCCGCCACCAGCACCGCGCAGAGGCGTTCCTGCACGAAGTAGCCGATCAGCGACCGCACGTCGCCGAGGCGTGCGGTCATCGAGCTCGCACCAGGGCGCGCACGGTAGTGGTAGACCACCTCCGGCGTCACGGCGATGCTCCGCGCGAACCGCATGGCGGCGGTCATGGGGAGCATGTCGTTGCCACGCGGCGTGGTCGGGAAGTGCAGCTTGTGCTCCACCCAGAAGTCCCTGCGGATGAGCCGGTTCCAGCAGGTGCGGTTCCGGATCATCCGTGGGTTGAGGTCGAGCGTCGTCCGTTCGAGCCGCGTCTCCAGCCCGTACTTCTTGGGGTCGCTCCACGTCGTCGAGGTCCACACCCGCTGGAAGCCGCCCACGGTGACGTCGGCCGCGCTGCTCTCGGCGAGGTCGAGGAGCGTCCGGTACGCGTGCCGCGGCACGAGGTCGTCGCCGTCGCAGAAGATGACGTACCTGCCCCTGGCCAGCTCGAGCCCCGCGTTCCTTGCCTGCGCGCCCCCGCTGCCGGGGTTGCGCACCGGTACGACCCGGGCGTCCCGGCGGGCCCAGTCGAGGACCTTCTCCCACGTGCCGTCCGTCGAGTGGTCGTCGACGACGATCAGCTCGAGATCGCCCATCGTCTGCTCCAGCACGGAGCGGACGCACGCGTCGATCCACGGGTCCACGTCGAACGTCGGCATGACCACCGAGACCATCGGTCCCGGCTGCGCGGCCGGGGCGGGACCGGAGCCGTCGGTTGTCAGGGCCAGCGCCTCGAGCAGCGGCGCGGGCAGCCCCTCGTGGCGCGCCTCCGGCTCGGGACCGGCCAGGAGACCGAGAGCGGCCGTGAGCGTCGCCGTCGGCACCCTGCGCAGCGTCGCGGCCTCGCTCGCCTCGAGCAGCTCCGCCACCAGCGTCGTGGCCGCCAGTCGCGTCTCGTCGTCGACGTCGCCGAGCGACGTGATGCGCGAGGCGACCTCGTAGCGCAGCACCTTCTCCACGAAGAGCTGGACGGCTTCCGGGACGCCCACACCTTCGACCACGCGAAAGGCTTCCCTGACCTGGACCGCCCAGTCCAGGATCGTCCGGGACGACGTCAGCGCGGTCGTGATGGACCCCGGCCGGCGCCGGTACAGGTACAGGCAGAGGGGCACGACGTCGAAGGCGGACGCCGCGGCGTAGGCGCGCATCGACGGTACGACGTCCTCGCACTTGGTGGTCTCCGGCCAGCGGAGGTCCTCCCGCACCAGGAACTCGCGCCGGAACACCTTCGTCCAGGCGGTGTGGTCGTACACCAGCTCAGGGAGGTCGGCCAGGGTCGCGCCCTCCGCACCCGTCGCGTACACGGCGGGGCGCGTGGTCCAGTACCGGTGCCTGCCCGACGACGTGCCGAACTCGTCCGCGTACGCGGTGGCGAAGTCCGAGCCGGACCGCTCGAGCGAGGCGACCAGCGACGCGTACGCACCGGGCACGACCATGTCGTCGCTGTCCGGGAAGGTCACGTACTTCCCCCGTGCGTGGCCGAGGCCTACGTTACGGGCGGCGCCCAGCCCGATGTTCACCGGATTCTCCACCACGCGGACCTGGTCGTACGCGGCCTCGAACTCACGCGCGACGACTACCGAACGGTCCGGCGAGGCGTCGACGACGACGATGATCTCCTGCGCGAGATCCTGGTCGACGAGGCTGTTCAGACAGTCGTCCAGGTACCTCTCCACCCCGTAGACCGGCACCACGACCGACAGGAGCGGTATCTGCTCGTCCCGTGTCCCGGGAGTCCCCGTCAAGATCTTCTGCTCCCCTTCGTGATCCAGCTTCCGGCATGGAAATCACAGCTTCAAGATGCGCCGTCGGTCGGCCCATGCTAGCGGCTGACCAGCATGGAAATGTTTCCGACCGGTACCCTCGCACGTTGATGACCTCCACCGACGGCGAACAGCCGAACCGCCGCCTGATCATCGGCCGCCGCCAGCTCCTGCTCGTGGGCGGCCTGCTCGTGGCCGGGACCGGTATCGGCGTCACGTACCTGCGCCGGAGCGAACCCGACCCGACGAGCAGTCCGACACCACCCGCCGAGGCTACTGCGACCACCCCGTACGCGCGGCTACGGGCGCGCTGGTACACCCAGCTCACCGGTGGTGACGTCGATCTGTCGGTGCCGGAGATCGCCCAGGCCGTCGAAGGCGTCGACGCAGCCGCCCGGAAAGCCCTCGCCGACATGTCCCCCCGCGGTGACCGCACGGGCGTCTGGCCGGACCTCCCGCTCGACGGCACCGGCCGCACCCGCGCCGTGGCACTGCGCCACACGTCGGGCCGCCTCAGCTCCATGGCGCTCGCCTACGGGACGGCGGGCGGCGCGCTGTACCGGGACCCCGAGCTGCGGACCCGCATCGTCGACGGGCTCGACCTCCTGCACGAACGCTACGCGGGCTACGAGACCACGCTGGAGGAACCCTGGTTCGACAGGGAGATCAGCGTCCCGCTCGCGCTCACCTCGATCTGCCTGCTGCTGCGGGACGACCTGTCCACCGACCGGCTTGAGCGGTACCTGGCCCCCGTCGACTCGTTCACGCCGGAGCCCTCGAAGGAGGGGGCCAACCTGGTCTGGACCTCCCAGGTCGTCGCCGAGCGCGCGATGCTCCTCGACGACGGCGCCAAGCTCGACGCGGCCCGCGAGGGCCTGCAGCGCGCACTGCGCACCGTGACGTCGGGCGACGGCGTCTACCCCGACGGCTCGTTCGTCCAGCACCAGCACCACCCCTACACCGGCGGATACGGGATCGCGTTCCTCAGGAGCTCCGTACGGCTCGTGGAGCTGCTGCACGGCTCCCGCTGGCAGGTCGACGACGCCCACCTCGACTTCCTCCTGGACTTCGCCACCGGCGGCGTCGCGCCGTGGCTGCACAAGGGCGCCCTCCTCAGCCCCGTGCGCGGTCGCGAGATCTCACGCCGGCCGGCCACCGACCACAACGCCGGCCACATCGCGATGGCGGCGTTCCTCGCGCTGAGCGAGCTGGCCGGGCCGGGCCGACGGGACGAGCTGGCGGGCCTCACCCGCCTCGTCATCGAGCAGGACACGCTCACACCGTTCCCCGGCACGAACAACGTGCCAGCTGTCGCGGCGACCCATCGCCTGCTGAGCTCCGCGGTGCCCGCGGCGGCTCCCGAGGAGGGGACCAGGATCTTCGCGGGGATGGACCGCGTGGTGCACCGGCGCCCCGGGTTCACGTTCGCGATAGCCATGTCGTCCTCCCGGATCGCGACCTACGAGGCGATCAACGGCGAGAACCGGCACGGCTGGTGGACGGGCAGCGGCGCGACCTACCTGTACGACGACGACCTCGCCCAGTTCGACGACGGCTACTGGCCGACGGTGGACGCGACCCGCATCCCCGGCACGACGGTCCCCACGGGAGAGCCGGCGCCGGGGAGCGGGGCCGAGGCGCTCAGCGACGCCGCCCTCGCCGGCGGTGTCGCGCTCGGTTCGAACGGTCTCGCCACCATGGCGTTCCGCACCCCCGCCGACTCCCCTGCCGCCGTGACCGGGCGCAAGACCTGGTTCCTGCTCGGGGACGAGATAGTGGCGCTCGGCGCGGGGATCACCGGTCCCGGCGGCCGGCCCGTCGAGACCGTCGTCGAGAACCGCAGGCTCTCCGGCGGCGCGCAGGCGTTCGTCGTCGACGGGACCGACCTCGGGACGGCGCCGACGGAGCGGTCGTTCGACAACCCCGGGTGGGCGCACCTCACGGGCCCCGCCGGCGGGTCCGACATCGGCTACGTCCTGCTGTCGGACGCGCGGGTCCGCGCGTCGCGGGAGTCGCGGACCGGGCGCTGGTCCGACATCAACGAGAGCACGGCGTTCGACTTCGACGAGGAGATCCGGAACGACTACGTGACGCTCCGCATCGACCACGGGCACGGGCCGCAGGGCGGCCGGTACGCGTACGTCCTGCTGCCCGGGGCCTCCCGCGAGGCGGTCCGCGCCTACGCGGCGAGCCCGCCGGTCACGGTCCTCGCCAACACGCTCGGGCTGCAGGCCGTCCGCAGGGGAAACACCGTCGGAGCCAGCTTCGGGTCCACCGGCGAGCAGTCGGTCGCCGGCATCACCGCCCGCACCAGGGTGTCCGTCGTGGTCGTCCAGGACGGGAAGACCCTGTCGGTGGCCCTGAGCGACCCGAGCCAGACCCTGCAGGGCAGGGTAAGGGTCGGGCTCGACCACCGCGTCCTTCAGGTGGTCAGCGCCGACCCGCGGATCGAGGTACGGACCGAAGGTGCTGCCGCGACGCTGCTCGTCGACCTGTCCGACGCACGCGGGCAGACCTTCACCACGGTCCTCGAGACCGACTGACCGCAGGCGGCGGTCAGGCGCGCCTGGCCACCGTCATGCCCCGCGTGTCCACGAGCCGCTTGGTCGCCAGCGGTCCGGCCAGGGCACGGAAGACGGTGTGGTCCACGAGCAGCGCGTGGGCGTCGGCGCTCGCGAGCGCCTCCTCGGCGTCGACGAGCCGCACGTTGGGCAGGTCCGCCAGGGTGGCGGGCAGCTCGTCGATGTGCGGCTCGACGGCCAGCACCGTCATGTCCGGCGACGTCGTCGCCAGCTCACGCACGATCTCGGCGGCCGGCGACTCGCGCAGGTCGTCGATGTTCGGCTTGAACGCCAGCCCGTAGGCTGCGACGACCGGGGCCTCGATCCCGGCGACGGTGTCGAGCACCTTGTCCAGCACCCAGCGGGGCTTCGCGTCGTTGACCTCGCGGGCCGTCCGGATCAGCCGAGCCTCCTGCGGTGCGGCGTCGACGAGGAACCAGGGGTCGACGGCGATGCAGTGCCCGCCCACGCCGGGGCCGGGCTGCAGGATGTTCACCCGCGGGTGGTGGTTCGCGAGCCTGATGAGCTCCCAGACGTCGATGCCCAGCCGGTCCGCGACGAGGGACAGCTCGTTGGCGAAGGCGATGTTCACGTCGCGGAACGAGTTCTCGACGAGCTTGGCCGCCTCGGCGGTCGCCGCGTCGGTCAGCAGGATCTCGCCCTGGCAGAAGACCTGGTACAGGTCGCGCGAACGCTGTGCGGCCTCCGGCGTGATCCCGCCGACGATCCGGTCGTTCGTGACCAGCTCCACCATGATCTTCCCCGGGAGCACCCGCTCCGGGCAGTGCGCGACGTAGATGCGGGGCCGGCCGGCCGAGCCGTCGAGACTGAGGTCCGGGCGGACGGCGAGGATCCAGTCCGCCATGCGCTGCGTGGTACCCGGCGGCGAGGTGGACTCGAGGATCACCAGCTCACCGCCGCGCAGCGTGGGCGCCAGCGCCTCGGCGGCCGACCGGATGTAGGAGAGGTCGGGCTTGTGGTCGTCCATGAACGGCGTCGGCACGGCGACGATGTACGCGTCGGCGGGCTCCGGCGTCGGCACCGCACGCAGCTTGCCCGCCGACACCGCCTCCGCGACGTAGCCCGCCAGGTCCGGCTCCACGAACGGCACCTTCCCGCGGTTGACCGCGGTGACCGTCGCGGGGCTGACGTCCACGCCCGTGACCGATACGCCGTTCGCGGCCAGGATCGCCGCCGTCGGCAGCCCGATGTACCCGAGCCCGATCACGCTGACGCTACTGATCCCCATGTTTCCCGCCTCAGAAGAAGACGTGCGTCGCCGCACGCCCGTAGTGCCTGACCTCGCCGCTCGCGAGCAGCTCGGCATCTGTCACGTCCCAGGAGTGCCCGCCTACGGCGGACCGCACCTGCACGAAGTTGAACCGGTCGGCGGAGTAGATGACCCCGCCTGCCGTGGTGACGTCCTCGAGGAACGCCGTGTCCTCACCGCGGGCCAGCTCGCGGAAGCGCACGTCGGTGGCGACGGCGCGCGCGGCGACGATCGTCGGCCCCATCACGCGGTCGGTGTACCGGTGCTCACGGTCCGCGAACCGCATGATCGTCGCGTCCGGCCCTTCGAGGTACATGTAGTGCGCCTGCTTGCCGACCACGTCGGCGCCCGAGTAGGTCAGGGCGTAGAGCTGGTCGGACAGGTACTGCGGACCGTACAGGTCGTCGTCGTCGATCTTGGCCACGATGTCGCCCTCCGCGGCCTCCAGCAGCAGGTTCAGGCAGGCGCCCAGCAGCACGTCGGACGGCGCCGACAGCAGCTCCAGCGTCTCGACGCCGGCTTCCTTCGCCCGCGCCCGCAGGTCGGCGTCGTCCGCCTCGAAGCCGTGCGTCAGCAGGGCGACCTGGAGGTCGACACCCTGCTGGGCCCCGAGCGTGGCCAGGACATGGTCGAGCTGGTGCGGTCGGTTGGTCGAGACCAGGGCCGTCACGCCGGGCCGTGGCACTGCCTCGGACTCGGCAAGGCCGACGGAGTGCAGCACCCGCTGGGACCGCGCGGCATAGGTGTGGTCGCGCCAGATGCGGCGCTGCCCCTTGTGCACCGCCCGGTCGCGCAGCTCCGGAGAGCGCACCAGCGCGCGGATGGTGTGCGCGGCGTGCTCGCGGGTGGCCGCGACGAAGACCTCGTCGGCGGGGAAGTACTCCCCCACCGCCGCGCTCGGGGTGGAGACGACCGGTGTGCCGCTCGCGGTGATCTCGAAGATCCGGCGCGCGCACATCGACGGCGAGCCGACCACCGAGTTCACGTTGAGGAAGACCTTGTACTCGCGGTACGCGGTCAGCATGCGGTCGTAGTCCAGCGAGCCGACGACGCGACCGTCCAGCGGCGCGGGGAACTGGTACTTCTGGTCCTTGCCGCGGAACCGGCTGAAGATCTCCAGGCCGTGCTCCATCCGTGGCGACACGTCCAGCGCCGCGCCGAGCAGCAGGTCCATCTGCTCGCGCCGTTCGGGATACTTGTGCGCGAAGTACATGCCGGCGAACGCGACGTCGCGTTCCGGGCCCCTGCCGTGCAGCCGGACAGGGTTGTGGATCGCCGGCTGCGCGGCGAACTCCAGCACGCCGACCCGGTCGTGCCCCAGGGCCTCTACGTAGGCGGGTACCCGGTCGACGTCGGTCGTGTAGACGCGGTCGAACAGCCGCGCGGTGTCGAGGAAGTCCTCGAAGTGGACCGGGTCCTCCTTGTTCCAGAAGACCGTCGGCACGCCTGCGGCCCGGCAGGCCTCGACGAGAGAGACGAACGCCGGACGCGGGGCGGAGGTGCCGGTCAGGTGGTACTGCCAGGCGCCGTCGTTGCCGTTCCAGGCCGACTCGACGAACAGCAGGTCCAGCCCAGCGGCGAGCTCGTCACGCCAGGTCGCCGGCGTCAGCGCCACCTGGTTCCACTCGGGCGCGAACGCCAGCCGCGAGAAGTCGTCGAGGACGACGCCGACGCGCAGGTTCCGGCGGCCGGGGGCGGACGCCGTGCCGGACGCGGGGCGGGCGGGCCACGGGTCGAACGTCAGACCGTCCTTCGTCCGGCGTGCGCCACCGGTCTGCGCGGCCATCGGCACCCGCTGCCTGCGGAGATAGGTCCGAAGCTGGGCGGGCCCTCCGTGGCGGAGGTGCCACAGCGCCCGGCGAAGCCTGCCCACCATGCCCGGCGCGCGATCCTTCACGGCAAGAATGTCCCTGTCTGCTTGAGAGGCAGCTTGAATGTCTGCTTGAGAGCAACAAGCCAGAAAGAGCACCCTGCCAGGCGCTGGATGAAGGTGCCGGAAGTCCAGGATGCGCCATTGGTCGCCTCATGCTACAAGCGGAGTCCGCTCAGGTCGCCGATAGCGGGCGCGCGGCACCCAGGTTCACCCGGGCAACTCGTCGAGCGTCAGCGGACGCGCTCGATACCCCCGGCCTTCTCGTCGAGCGAGATCCGGTAGCCGAAGTAGGCGACGGCACCGTTGGCGCAGAGAAGCACCACGGCGGCGGCTATGAGTGCTGCGACGAATCCCCTGCCGCGGCGCGCGCGGCGCACGGGGTGTCGCACCGGGTCGGGAGGTTCGGGCCGGGCGAGGACACCCGTGCCGCCATCGGTTTCATGCATACCCATCTAACTACAGGCCCAGGGACTGCCTCCGCATCAATAGCGGCAGGAGATCACCCCCGGTTCACCCCGTGCCGACCCCGTCGACGGGCCGCCTGCCGACCCCTCGCCGACCCCGACGTGGCAAGATCCGCCCCATGCGCGGAATCATTCTCGCCGGCGGCTCAGGCACTCGCCTCCACCCGATCACCCAGGGCATCAGCAAGCAGCTCGTCCCGGTCTACGACAAGCCGATGATCTACTACCCGCTGTCCACCCTGATCCTGGCGGGGATCCGCGACATCCTGGTCATCACGACGCCGCACGACGCCGACCAGTTCCACCGGCTTCTCGGGGACGGCTCGCAGTTCGGCGTCTCGATCAGCTACACGACCCAGCCCTCGCCGGACGGGCTCGCACAGGCCTTCGTGCTCGGCGCGGAGTTCATCGGTGACGACTCGGTGGCGCTCGTGCTCGGCGACAACATCTTCTACGGCCCCGGCCTGGGCCACCAGCTCACGCGCTTCGCCGACATCGACGGCGGCGCCGTCTTCGCCTACCGCGTCGCGGACCCGACCGCGTACGGCGTCGTCGAGTTCGACGGCGACGGCAGGGCACTGTCCCTGGAGGAGAAGCCGGTGCGGCCCAAGTCCAGCTATGCGGTACCCGGCCTGTACTTCTACGACAACGACGTCGTCACGATTGCCAGGGCGCTGAAGCCGTCGGCTCGCGGCGAGTACGAGATCACCGACGTCAACGCCGAGTACCTGCGCCAGGGGCGGCTCCAGGTCGAGGTGCTCCCCCGTGGCACCGCCTGGCTCGACACCGGGACGTTCGACTCGCTGCTGGAGGCCGCCGACTACGTCCGCACCATCGAACGACGGCAGGGCCTGAAGATCGGCGCCCCGGAGGAGGTCGCCTGGCGCCGCGGCTTCCTGTCCGACGACGAGCTGCGCGCCCGCGCGGAGAAGCTCACCAAGTCCGGCTACGGGAGCTACCTGCTGGGCCTGCTGGACGAGTAGCCCGCCCCGCTAGAGGCCGGCGAGAACCGTGGGCGCCGCCGCCTTCCAGCGCTCGGCCCAGTCCCCGATCGGTTCGACGCCGACCTCGTGGAGCCGTTCGTGCCCGAGCACCGAGTACGCGGGGCGGGGCGCGGGGAGCTGGTAGGCAGCGCTCGTCGTCGTGTCGACGGGAGTGGCCAGCCCGGCTGCCGCCACCACCTCGCGCGCGAAACCGCACCAGGTCACCTGACCCGACGACGTGCCGTGATAGATCCCGCCCGGGACCCGGGCGGCCATCAGGCGCACGATCAGGTCCGCGACGTCGGCGGTCCAGGTGGGCTGCCCCGTCTGGTCGTCCACGACGCTCAGCCGGTCCCGCTCGCCGGCGGCACGCGCGATGGTCCGGGGGAAACAGCGTCCGCCGGCCCCGTACAGCCACGCGGTCCGGACCACGACCGCGTCGGCCGACTCCGCGCGGACCGCCCACTCGCCGGCGGCCTTGGTGCGCCCGTACGCGGAGCGCGGGGAGACCGGCGCGTCCTCCGGGTAGGGCTCGGTCCCGTCGCCGTCGAACACGTAGTCCGTCGAGACGTGGACCAGGCGGGTGCCTGCCGCCGTCGCTGCCCGGGCGAGGTGGGCGGCGGCCGTCGCGTTGACCGCGAACGCCTCGGCCTCGTGCGTCTCGGCGTCGTCCACGGCCGTCCAGGCGGCGCAGTTGACGACGACGTCGTAGCCCACTACCGCGGCCCGCGCCGCCGCGGCGTCGGTCACGTCCAGATCGTCCCGGCCGAACCCGGTCACCTGATGGCCTGCGCCCGCTGCCGCCTTCACGACGTCCTGGCCCAGCATTCCGGCGGCGCCCACGACCAGCCATCGCTGCGCCACGCCCTGCGTCCTGGTCACCTCGGGATCCTGAGCCACCCTAGGATCCTATGGCCACCACCGATCCCCGCGAGGAGCCCCATGAAGTACCGCGAGCTGACCGTGCCGGGCGCGTTCGAGATCACCCCGAAGCAGTTCGGCGATCCGCGTGGCGTCTTCCTCGAGGCGTTCAAGGCGGGCCCGTTCGCCGACGCCGTCGGGCACTCGTTCGACCTGCAGCAGGTCAACACCTCCGTGTCGGCCGCCGGTGTCCTCCGCGGGATCCACTTCGCTGACGTGCCGCCCGGCCAGGCCAAGTACGTCACGTGCGCCAAGGGCGCCGTGCTGGACGTCGTGGTGGACATCCGCGTCGGCTCACCCACCTTCGGCACCTGGGACACGGTCCTGCTGGACGACGTCGACCGAAAGGCGGTCTACCTGTCAGAGGGCCTTGGCCACGCCTTCATGTCCCTCGAGGACGGCTCCACCGTCGTGTACCTGTGCTCGACCGGCTACGCGCCGGGCCGCGAGCACGGCATCCACCCCCTCGACCCGGCCCTGGGCATCCAGTGGCCGACGACGGCTCGTGACGGCACCCCGATCACCCCGCAGCTCTCGGAAAAGGACGAGGCAGCCCCGACCCTCGCCGAGGCAAGAGCCCAGAACCTCCTCCCGACGACGGAAGCGGTGGACGCCTACCTCACCACCCTCCAGCGTCGTTGAGTGCTGGGTATTTGCCGTTTTCTGCGTGCCAGAAGGACAAATACCCAGCACTCAACGGGCTACTGGCCTGAGGCCGCGTATTTGGCCTCCGTCAGCGCCTTCGCGCCCCGCCACCACGGCTCGTTCGACCGGTACCAGGCGACCGTCGCCTCCAGCCCCTCGCGGAAGTCCGTGTACCGCGGCGACCAGCCCAGCTCGGTCCGCAGCCGGCTCGCGTCGATCGCGTACCGCAGGTCGTGCCCCGGCCGGTCGGTCACGTGGTCGAAGTCGTCGGCGTCGCGGCCGAAGATCTCCAGCAGCGTCCGCACGACGTCGAGGTTGCTGGTCTCACCGTCCGCACCGATCAGGTAGGTCTCGCCGACCTGGCCCTTCTCGATGATGGTCCACACGGCCGAGTTGTGGTCCTCGACGTGGATCCAGTCGCGCACGTTGAGGCCCGCGCCGTACAGGCGGGGGCGCACGCCGTCGATCAGGTTGGTGATCTGACGCGGGATGAACTTCTCGATGTGCTGGTACGGCCCGTAGTTGTTGGAGCAGTTCGAGATCGTGGCGCGCACCCCGAAGGACCGCACCCACGCCCGGACCAGCAGGTCGGAGCCCGCCTTGGTCGCCGAGTAGGGCGACGAGGGGTTGTAGGGCGTCTCCGGCGTGAACCGGTCGGGCGTGTCCAGCGGCAGGTCCCCGTACACCTCGTCGGTGGAGATGTGGTGGAACCGCACCGCATGCCTGCGCACCGACTCCAGCAGCGTGAACGTGCCAACGAGGTTGGTCTGCACGAACGGCGAGGGGTCGTCCAGCGAGTTGTCGTTGTGCGACTCCGCCGCGAAGTGCACGACCAGGTCCGACTCCCCCACGAGCCGGTCGACGAGCGGCGCGTCGGTGACCGATCCCTCGACCAGCTCGACCCGGCCGGCGACGCCGTCGAGCGAGGACCGGTCGCCCGCGTAGGTCAGGGCGTCGAGGACGGTGACCCGCACGTCCGGACGTTCCCGCACCGTCTGGTGCACGAAGTTGGCGCCGATGAAGCCGGCGCCGCCGGTGACCAGTACCCGCACGGCTCAGTCCCGTCCGTAGATGTCGCGGGTGTAGACCTTGTCGGCGACGTCGTCGAGGGCCTCGGTACGCCGGTTGGCGATGATGACATCGGCCCGGGACTTGAACACGTCCAGGTCACGCACGACCTCGGAGGCGTAGAACTCGGTCTCGTCCAGGGCGGGCTCGTACACGATGACCTCGATGCCCTTGGCCTTGATCCGCT
>NZ_JBHXBG010000034.1:0-36322 GCF_042726755.1 Promicromonospora sp. NPDC060271
GGCGAGGGCAGGTGCCCTCGCCCGGAAGCCGGCCGGACGGTCGAGCGGCGGACTAGTAGCGCAGCTCGGCGAGGTAGCCGAGGCTCGTGCACGCTGACGTCACGCCGTCGGGTGACGGCTGGTCGTGCTCGGTGAAGCCGTACCGGACCCCGGCGAGCGGCGCGGCGGCGAAGATCCCGGCGAAGTCGATGGTGCCCGCGCCGACGTCGGCGAAGGAGCCGTCCTCCGCGATGTCCTTGAGGTGCAGCAGCTCGAACCGCCCCGGGTAGCGCGCGAACAGGTCCGTGGCGGAGGTGTCCGTACTGGCGGCCCAGTAGACGTCGAGCTCCATGGTCACGAACGCCGGGCTCGTCTCGCGGACCAGGACGTCGTAGCCCGTGACGCCGTCCTCCTCGGTCTCGAACTCGTACCCGTGGTTGTGGTACGCGACCCGGATGCCCTCGGCGCTCAGCCGCTCGCCCGCCTCGTTGAGGATCGCGGCCGTCCGGGAGTAGTCCGCGAGCGTCCACGAGCCGGAGCCCGAGACGCGTACGTACCGCGCCCCGATCGCGTGCGCCTCGGCGGCCACCAGGTCGACGTCGTCCCGCAGGTTCGACAGGCTCACGCCGAGCGACGGCACCTCCAGCCCCGCCGCGTCGGTGAGCGGCGCCAGCTCCGCGGCCGAGTAGCCGTAGAAGTTGCCGGCGGCCCCCGACGGCTCGATGTTCCGGAAGCCGCAGGCCGCGAGCGCCGCGAGCGTCCCGGCGGCGTCGGTGGGCATGGTCGCGCGGACCGTGTAGCCCACCAGGCCGATGCTGGACAGGTCGACGGACCGGTCGCCCGTGACGGGGTGCGGCCGGCCCACCTCCGAGTAGGTGGCGGCACGGACGATGTCCCGGCGCTCGCCGCCGGTCAGGACCCGTTCGCGTACGAGGCCCTTGGTCACCGAGGAGACCGTCCGGACGAATGCGCCGTGTGTCGCGAACGGCGCCTCGGCCATGATCTCGTCCATGACGGTGCAGCCGCGGCGGGTCTCGCGGTTGGGCACGCCGGAGTCGGCGCCGGCGCCGAACCAGACGGTGGCCTGGCTGGTGTAGCCGTACGCGCACGAGCTGGTCCCGGGGCTGGTTCCGTCCGCCGTGCTCGTCCCGGCCGCCGCTGGCAGGGCAAGGACGGGCAGGGACAGCGCGGCGGCCACCGCGGCGGCGAACCACGGCTTCACGGCACGGGCATGGGCAGAGCTGCGGGTTGTGCGTCTCATCGGGTGAACCTCTCCGTCGCGGGCGTCGGGGGACCGGATCAGCGGATGGTCAGGTCGACCGTCGTCGTGCTCCGCCGGTAGGACGTGCTGCCGAGGTACTCGACGGACACCGGGTGCACCCCGCGCTCCAGGCCGGACGTGGGGAGCCGGAGCAGGGCGGGGCCTCGGCCGAGCTTCGCCCTGACCGTCGTGTCCCCGACGGTGACCCGGACGGTCCCCGTCGGCGCCGGCCGGCTCTTCGGACCGGACACCTGCACCAGCGTCAGTGCCTCCGTGCCCGCCCGGACCGTGTCCGGGACGAGCCGCGCGGAGACGGCCGACGTCAGTCCCTGCCGGGTCGTGTCCTGCACGTCCAGGCGTTCGATCCAGACGTTGCGGAACCGCGGGTTCGGGCCGGCGTCGCCGTGGTCCTGGAGCTTGATGTGCCCCGGCGTCGGCCCCTCGGCCTTGCCGTTGCCGGTCTTGCCGTCGATCGCCACGTCGTCGTGCACGAGCTGCCCGTTCCACCACAGGGACAGACGCGCGTTCTCGGTCTTGGTCCCGTCCGGGGCGAACCGGGCGGCGCGGAAGACGATATCGTACGTCTGCCATGTGCCCATCGCGGTCGCGGCGTTGATGTCCGGGGCCTTCTTCAGGTAGATCGAGCCGGCGTCGTTGGTCTGCGGTGGGTCGATGCCGAAGGACTCCAGCACCTGCACCTCGTAGCGCTCCTGGATGTAGACGCCGCTGTTGCCGCGGGCCTGGCCGGTGACGTCGTCGGCGTGCTGGGGCTGGTACCACTCGGCGTGCATCCGGAAGTCGCCGAACTTCTCCTTGGTCCGGATGTCGCCGCCGAAGGACTCCATCGAGCCGTCCGCGACGGGCCACGTCGCGGGCCCGCCGCTCGCCGTCTCCCAGGCGTCGAGGTCGTCGCCGTCGAACAGGGTGATGCGCTCGCTGGGCGTGACGGTGAGGTTGTCGAGGTTCACGTGGCCCAGGTCGTCCGCGTCGTGCACGTAGGCGATCGTGTTGGCGCCCTCCCGCAGCTCGACCGTCTCGGTCTGTGTCCGCCAGTTCGACCAGCTCACGGTGCTGTCGAGCCAGACCTGCTTCTGCTTGACACCGTTGACGTAGAGGCTCATCGACCGCGGCGTCGGGCTCGGGTCGGAGTTCTGCCCGTTCGCGTAGCGCAGCGCCAGGTCGTGCGGGCCCGCCTCGCCGGCCTCGACGGCGAACGTGGTGCGCGCCCCGGGCTCCCAGTTGCGGTCCACGAACCCGGCGCCCGAGTACCCGGCGTGGTTCGTGTTCCAGCCCGCGCCGCCGGCGATGTCGGCGGACTCGGCCTCGTAGACCGGCGGCGGGGTGGATCCGTCGGGCAGGCGGTTGAGGGTGTACCAGGCCTCGGTGCTCCACAGCTCCGCGCCGCCCTCGGCCGCGAACGGCCGGGGGGAGTGCACGTTGACGACCCGGCCGGGCTTGAGCCCGTCGATGGCCAGGGTCACCGTCCTGCGGTCCGCCGAGAGCGTCGCCGCGGTGACCTCCAGGTCCTCCTCGTCGATCTTGGGCCCGCCGTACTGCGGAGTGGAGACGTAACGCCACTGCGCCGCCTCGTACTTGTCGGCCAGGTCCTGCGCGGTCTCGGCCGACAGCGGCTTCGTGTACTCGATCTCGAAACCGCCGTCCACGGCGCGCATCTCGAGCATGTCGAACGCGCGGCTCTCGTCGAACGTGAGCTTCTGCAGGCCGTAGCCGAGCTTGCCCGCCTGGCCCCAGTTGCCCGACCAGCCGATGCCGCCCACGTAGATCGAGCCGTCCGGGCCGACGCTCGTCCGGCTGACGCCGGACTCCAGGCCCTGTGTCATGCGGAAGACGGCGCCCTGCTCCTGGCCGGCGACCTCCTCCAGGTAGACGCGCTGCAGGCCGCCGTAGGTCACGTCGCCGATCGCCATCTGCCCGGCGAACACGCCCTCGGTGAGGATCACGGGGTTGCTCGGCGAGTTGGAGATCTCGCTGTGCGGCATCCACAGCACGGGCTCGGTGACGGGCTGGTCGTCGTACGGCCCGTCCGGGTTCGTGTAGTGGTTGTAGAACGCCCCCTCCTCGACGCGCACCAGCTTCGACGTCGGCAGGTGCATGCCCTGGTTGTCGGTGACGTACATGCCGCCGTCGGCCCCGAAGCCCAGGCCGTTCGGGGTGCGCAGGCCGCCCGCCAGGTACTCGACCTCGCCCGTGTCCTCGTCGATCTTCAGCACCGAGCCGCGGTTCTCGACGAGCTGCGGGTCGCGCGTCGCGCCGCCGGGCACCATGGCGATGCCCGTGGAGACGTAGAAGTAGCCGTCCTCGTACAGCAGGCCGAACGCGAACTCGTGGTAGTTGCCGCCGAAGGGCCAGGTCGCGACCTCGCGGTACTCGTCGGTGACCTCGTCGCCGTCGGTGTCCACGAGCTCGGTCAGCCCGTGCTTCTCGGAGACGTAGATGCGGCCGTCCACGACCGTCAGGCCCATCGGCTCCTGCAGCTCCTCGGCGATCTTCGTGTACGTCACCTCCTCGGCGCCGGTGTCACCCGTCACGTTCTCGACCAGGTACACCTCGCCGAGCACCGTCTCGCGGTCACCGCCCCACGTGGCGATGGCCATGCGGCCGTCCGGCAGCCAGTCCATGCCGGTGACCTGCGGCTCGAAGCCGTCCGGGCGCAGGTTCGTCAGCGTGTAGTCGGGGTGCACCTCGGTCAGCGGCAGGCCGTCACCCGGCGCCTCGTCGACGCCCTCGCACAGCTTGCGGCCCGGCGAGGTGACGCGCGTGACCTCGGCGTCGGTGCTCAGCACCGAGTTCGGCACGAGGGCGAAGCCGGTCGCGCCCGGCGGGCGCCACTCCAGCGTGAGCTGCTGGCCGAAGTCGCCGTCGAAGTGGTCGATGCGCAGCGCGTGGTAACCGGCCTCCAGCGCGACCGAACCGTCCTTCGGGGTGGCCCCGTGCTTGCCCGGGTGGTCGACGACGAGGGCGTCGTCGAGCAGCAGCCTGGCCCCGTCGTCGCTGGTGATGCGGAAGTCGTAGGTGCCGGTGGCCGGCACGTTGAGGTAGCCGGTGACCTCGGTGACGAACCGGTCGGCGAGGCCGAAGTCCGCCGTCGTGCGCCAGTCGATCGTCGGCATGAGCTTGTCGACGTTCGGTGTCTGGCCCGGCTTCAGCGTGCAGTAGTCGTCCAGGGGGACCTGGACGTCGAAGACGCGCAGCGTCACGCCGGGCTCCTGTGGCCGGGTGGGGTCGGCCGCGGGCTGTGCGGCTGCCTGCGCGGCGGGGAGCTCCGCGGGCTGCGCTGCGGGCTGCGCTGCGGGCTGCGCCGCGGGCTGCGCCGCGGGCTGTGCCGCGGCCGGGAGCACCGTGAGGGGCAGCACGAGCACGCCGAGCATCGCGGCGAGGGTGCGGTGGGTCGATCTGCGTTCCATGGGCCTTGCCTCTCCATCGAGGACCTTGCCTGCCGGGGACCGTGCCCGCCGGGAGCCGCGTCGTGGACGCCGTCGGCGTGGGCACGCCACGTCACTATGCGGTCAGGGCTGACCCCGGACAATGAGTTGCCACTTGTTGCCCCTCGGCAGCCGCAGCCGGACAGTGTGCCCCAGGCCGCCGGAGACCGTAACCGGCTGGGTTACGGGCGCAGACGGCCTGGTGAACGGGTGCCCGACGGTAGCGGCCGGGACGTCGAGCCGCGTTCGACGAGCTTGGCCGGGAGCAGCGCCGGGGCCGACAGGCCGGCGGACGGCGCGGCCGACGGCGCGCGGAGCTGGTTCAGCAGGCGCTGGACGGCGAACGTCCCGAAGTGGCGCAGGGGAGAGGCGACCGTCGTCAGCGGCGGGGTGCAGAAGTCGGAGCCGAAGATGTTGTCGAACCCGACCACGCTCAGGTCGCGGGGCACCTCGATCCCCAGCCGGGTCAGCCCGCGCATCGTGCCGATCGCGACGAGGTCGTTGTAGGCGACGGCCGCGGTCACCGAGTGGGTCGTCAGGGCCTGGGCGGCCGAGAGCCCGCCGGCGAGCGTCGGCGCGAACGGGCCGAGGCGCCGCGCCCGCAGGCCGAGCTCGCGGGTCGTCTCCCGGAACGCGCGCCAGCGCATGCCGTCGGCCCACGACGCCTCGGGGCCCGACAGGTACGTCAGCCGGGTGTGCCCCAGGCCCGCCAGGTGCTCGACGGCGCGCCGCATCCCCTGGGCGTTGTCGGTCACGACGCTCGGGACGTCCGCCACGATGCGGTTCATCACCACGGTCGGTCGCTGCTTGGCGACGGCCCGGATCGCGGCGTCCGAGAGCCGTGAGGTGCCGAGGACCACCCCCTCCACCAGGGGCAGCGTGCGCTCCAGCGCCCGGCGCTCCGCCCCTCTGGACTCGTGCGCGTCGACCACCAGCAGCGTGTACCCGGAGTCGATGGCGGTCTTCTCGGCGCTGCGGATGATCTCGAAGAAGAACGGGTTGGTCAGGTCGGCCACGACGATCGCGAGCAGCGCGGTCCTGCCGTCCGGCAGCGCGCGACCGATCGGGCTCGTCCGGTAGCCGAGCTCGTGGGCGACGCTGCGGATGCGGTCCGCCGTCTCCGCGTTGACGCGGCCCGGCCGGGAGAACGCCCGCGAGACCGTCGAGGGCGCGACGCCGGCGGCCCTGGCGACGTCGTAGATGGTCGGTCTGGTCCGAGAGCTCCCTGTTTCGCCAGTTTCGCCCATGCGCGGGGAGCGTACGGCGAGCGATGGGCGACGGCAAGCATTTGCCGCGGTCCGGTCCATGCGTGGCGCGTCCTTGCCCGCCCGGCAAGAGTTGGCAACACCTTGACGGTCCAGGTGCGGTGCCCTCGAATGACCGCATGACCATGCCCGGCGACCCGTTCGCCCTGCCGCTCGACCCACCGGCCGGCCACGTGGCGGACGAGGCGGTGCAGGTGGAGGCCGCGGAGAGCGAGCTGCGGCGCCTCGGTCTCGAGGAGATCCGCGTGCGGCACCACGGCGACCTGGCGCGGCTCGAGGCGCCGCACCGTGACCTCGCGAGCATGACCGCGGAACCGCTGCGCGGGGAGGTCCTGCGGGCCGTGCGGTCGGCGGGCTTCCGGTCGGTGGCCCTCGACCTGGAGGCCGCCCCGGAGGCGGCCCGGGAGGCCGCGGCGGACCCGGGCGACGGCTGACCGGCGGCCGGCCTGGGCCCGGTGGCAACCGCGTGCCACCTGACCCGGCGACGCCGGGGGCAACAAGTGGCAACTCGTTGTCCGCCCCGGACGCGCCTCATAGTGTCCCGGTGACGAGCAGCTCCACGGACGGAGCCGCTGCCCTGCTCTACCGACCGGCACCTGCCTGACACCGACGTCCGGCGTGCCCTGACCCGCTGCCCACGGGTGTCGACGTCGACCCCGTGCGACGAAACGGAAAGAGCGAACTATGGAGGATCACGCCATGGTGACCACCCAGGAGGCCCGTCCCGCGACGCCGCCCGTGCGCGGACCCCGGCCCGCGGCGGTGGCAGCCGGCGGCACGCCGCTCGCGGCCCGAGCGCTCATGCTGCTGGCCGAGTCGTGGCGGCCGGTGCTCGTGCTGCTCGGGCTGTTCGGCGTCTGGTGGTTCGTGGCCTGGCGCGAGCTGGTCCCCGCCTACCTGGTGCCGTCGCCCGGCGCGGTCGCGGAGACGATGGTCGCCGACTGGCCGATGCTGCTGGAGCACACGTGGGTGACCACGCTGGAGACGATCGTCGGGTTCGTGCTCGCGGCAGTGATCGGCGTGGCGGCCGCCGTGCTGCTGGTCTACTCCCGGACGGCCGAGAAGTCCCTCTACCCACTCATCCTCTTCGCCCAGGTCATCCCCAAGATCGCGATAGCGCCGATCCTCGTGGTCTGGTTCGGGTTCGGGATGACGCCGAAGATCGTCCTGGCCGTCCTCATCGCCTTCTTCCCCGTCGTCGTCTCGGCCGTGGCGGGGCTGCGCTCGGTCGACCCCGAGCTGCTGGAGATGTCCGCGACGATGGGCGCCTCCCGCTGGAAGACGTTCCGCAAGATCCGCTTCCCCGGTGCTCTCCCGCAGCTCATGTCCGGCCTCAAGGTCGCGGTCACCCTCGCGGTCGTCGGCGCCGTCGTCGGCGAGTTCGTGGGCGCCGACCGCGGCCTCGGGTACGTGCTGCTGCTTGCGAGCGGCAACCTCGACGCGCCGCTGCTGTTCGCCGACCTCATCCTCATGTCGCTCATCGGCGTCGTCCTCTTCGTGCTGGTCGAGGTGCTCGAACGGCTCCTCATCCCGTGGCACGCCTCGCGGCGCGGGAACCTCGCGCTCGCGACCGTCTGACGCCGGCCGTCCGACGTCGTCCGGCGCGCGCACTCTCCGCTCTTCCCGCCGCCAGCATGGCGGCCCGACCAGAAAGGCTTTCCCATGCGTGGTGCAACGAAGCAGAAGCGTGGCGGCAGGATCACGAGGTCGCTGGTCGTGACGGGTGTCGCGCTGGCGACGGTCGCGGCCTGCGGGCAGACCGCCGGGGGCGGTCCGGGCCAGCAGAACGCCGAGGGGTTGAGCGAGGTCACGGTGACCCTGAACTGGGTGCCGTACGGCGAGCACGCGCCGTTCTACTACGGCGTGGCGGAGGGGATCTTCGAGGACGAGGGCATCGACCTGACGATCCAGCCGGGCAACGGGTCCGGCAACACCGTCCAGCAGGTCGCGCAGCGCAACACCGACTTCGGGTGGGCGGACACCCCGCCGCTCGCGAACGGGATCAGCTCCGGCATGCCGGTGCGCAGCGTCGGCGTCTTCCTGCAGACCGGCCCCAGCTCCGTGGAGTTCTTCGACGACCAGGGCATCACCGAGCCCGCCGACCTCGTGGGCAAGACGGTCGGCGGCACGCCGGGCGACGCCATGTACGGCACCTTCCCGGCGTGGCTGGAGATCAACGGCGTGAACCCCGACGACGTGACCGTCGTCAACGTCGACGCCGCGGGAAAGATCGCGGCGCTGATCGAGGGCAAGGTCGACGCCATCCAGGGCTTCCACCACGACCAGGCGCCGACCATCGAGAACCAGACCGGCAAGGAGGTCTCGGCCCTGCCGTTCTCGGACTTCGGCATGAACCTGCTCGGCACCGGCCTCCTGACGCACGAGGCGACGATCGAGGGCGACCCCGAGCTGGTCCAGGCGATGGTGCGGGCGACGTCGAAGTCGTTCCTCGCGGCGTCCGAGGACCCCGAGGCCGCCGTCGCGGCGATGGCGGCCGGAGCGGAGCAGGCGCCCGAGGAGAGCGTGCTTGCGGCGCAGCTCGAGGCGACGATCGGCCTGCTCAACCTCGAGGAGGCTCCCGCGCCCGGCGTGAACACCGAGCAGCAGTGGACCGACACCCTCACGTTCCTGACGGAGAACACCGACTTCGAGGGCGAGCCCACGCCGGACGCCTACTGGGACGCGACCTTCGGGGAGGGCATGTGACCGCGCCGGCCGAGCAGGCGGCGTCCGCCCGGACGGGTGACGACGCCCCGATCATCGAGGTCGCCCACCTCACGCGGCGCTTCGCCTCCAGGCGCTCGGAGACCGTCGCGCTCGACGACGTCTCGCTGGCCGTGCTGCCGGGGGAGTTCGTCACGGTCGCGGGGCCGTCGGGCTGTGGCAAGTCCACGCTGCTCAAGATCATCGCGGGGCTGACCCGGGCCACCGAGGGCGACGTGCGCCTGTACGGGCGGCCGGTGACCGGGCCGCAGCGCGAGATCGGCTTCGCCTTCCAGCGTTCGGCCCTGCTCGAGTGGCGGGGCGTGCGCAGGAACATCCTGCTCCAGGCCGAGATGCGCGGAATGGACCGGCGCCGGGCGGAGGAGCGTGCGGACCACCTCATCGAGCTCACCGGCCTGACCGGGTTCGAGAAGGCGCTGCCGCACGAGCTGTCGGGCGGCATGCAGCAGCGGGTCGCGCTGTGCCGCGCCCTGCTGCACGAGCCCCGGGTGCTGCTCATGGACGAGCCGTTCGGTGCGCTCGACGCCCTGACGCGCGAGCAGATGAACATCGAGATGAACCGGATCTGGCGCGAGACCGGCACCACCGTGGTGCTGGTGACCCACTCGGTGCCGGAAGCGGTGTACCTGGGCAGCCGCATCGTCGTCATGAGCCCGCGGCCGGGGCGGATCGTCGAGACGCTCGAACCCGGGCTGCCGGACCGCCGCGAGTACGGTCCGACGCTCGCCGACCCGCGGTTCACGGCGGCGGCCGAGCGGCTGCGCGAGCTGCTCGGCGCGAGCCATGCGACCGAGTGACGATGCCGCACCTCCGCCCGACGCGTCAGACGTACAGGTCACCATGGGGACCTGTACGTCTGACCCGTCGGGGAGGGTTCCGCTCGGGGTGGGGATCGTCGGGATGGGCGGCATCGGCACGATGCACGCTCGGGCGCTCGGTGAGCTCGCGGGACGGGCGCGGCTCGTCGCGTACAGCGGCCGGGTGCGTCCGCCGGCAGGCCCGGGGACACGGGACCAGTCGGCGGTGCGCCTCGCACCCCGCGAGGTGATCGCCCACCCCGACGTCGACGTCGTGGCGATCTGCACGCCGAGCGGCACCCACGCTGCGCTCGCGCTGGCGGCGCTCAAGGCCGGCCGGCACGTCGTCGTCGAGAAGCCGCTCGCGCTGGACGTGGGCGACGCCCTGCGCGTCGCCCGCGCCGCGCGGGAGCGCGGGCTGATGGTCTCGATGATCGCCCAGCGGCGCCTGGAGCCCGAGAACATGGCGCTCAAGCGGGCCCTCGACGACGGCGCCCTGGGTGAGCTGCGGCTGGCGACCGCCCACGTGCACTGGCACCGCGACGACGACTACTACCGCGCGGCGGGGTGGCGGTCCGCGGCGGACCAGGGCGGCGGGTCCCTGATGAACCAGGGCGTGCACACCGTCGACCTGCTCCGCTGGCTGTGCGGCCCGGTCGATTCGGTCACCGCGCAGTCGGGGACGCTCGCGCACCCGATCGAGGCCGAGGACGCGACGGTCGCGACCCTCCGGTTCGCCTCCGGCGCCCTCGGCGTGGTGACCACGACGACGGCGACGCCGCCCGGGTTCCCGGCGACCGTCTCCCTGTACGGCTCCCGGGGCTCGGTCGAGCTCGGCCAGGGGGAGGTGCGCCGGTGGGACGTGCCAGGGGTGCCCCGGCCACCCGCTGGACCTTCCGCGAACGGGGCCGCCGATCCGCTCGCGATCGGTCACGCGGGGCACCTGGCCCAGTGGACCCGGATCATCGGCGCGCTGGAGACGTCGGCGGCGGTGCCGGTCGGCGTCGACGACGCCGTCGAGACGGTCCGGCTGCTGTGCGCGATCGAGGCGGCCGCGGCGTCCGGGCAGATGGTGCGGCCGGCTGACCTGGTCGGGTAGCCCTCGCCGGTCGCGGCGACCGTCTCGTCGCCGCGGCAGGGCCGGGCTTGCACCTCGAGTGGCTCGAGGTCGCATGGTGAATCCATGGACACCACCGACAGCACCCTGTACACGATCGGCGAGGCCGCGCACCGGACCGGACTGAGCGTGAGCGCCATCCGCTTCTACTCCGACGAGGGCATCGTCACGCCCACCCGGCTGACGTCCGCAGGCCATCGGCTCTACGCGGTGGAGGCGATAGCGAAGCTCGACTTCATCCGCACGCTGCGCGAGCTCGGCACCGGCCTGGAGCAGATCCGCCAGGTCCTGGCCGGCGAGACCACGCTGCGTTATCTCCTCGCCGAGCACCTGGACGTCGTCGAACGACAGGCAGCGGACCTGCGGACCAGGCGTTCCGTGCTCCGGGCACTCGTGCGTCAGGAGAGCCCGGAGGAACGGCTCGGCCTGATGAGCCGGCTGGTGACGATGCCGGACGCCGACCGCCAGCGGCTGATCGCGGAGTTCTGGCAAGAGGCGGGCGCCGACCTGCCGACGGAGGTCGCCGAGCGCGTCGGTGGGGCGCAGCCCCGGCTCCCCGAGGACCCGACGACGGCGCAGCTGGAGGCCTGGATCACGCTGGCGGAGCTCCTGCGGGACACCGAGTTCCGCGGCGCGACACGCGCCTACCTCCGGGAGACCTATGGCAGCGGCCCCGGCGACCTCGTCTCGACCGCGCCGGTCCAGGACCTCATCGCGGCGGCCGGCGAGGACGTGATGCCGAAGCTGATCGCGGCGCACGCCAGCGGGCTCTCTCCGGACGACCCGCACGCACGAGAGCTCGCCGCGCGGCTGGTGCACGAGACGGTGGACGTGGTCGGTGCCGCGCTCGACGACAAGGTGTGGGAGAGCATCGCGTCGGGCTTTCGCCGGATGGACCGGATCGCACAGGAGGTGCTGCACGACCCCGGCTACGTGGCGACCCACGGGCGGTACCTCGAGCTCGTGGCCACCATCAACGGCGAGCCGTCGCCGGACGCCGAGCTCGAGGCGGCGTCGGTCGCCGGTGCCACCGGCGGGGCGTCGGGGGCGAAGCTCTCAGAGCTCGGTCCCTGGCTGGCGGAAGCCGTCCTCGCCGCGAAGGACAGGCTCGCCGCGAAGGACAGGATCGCCGTGAAGGACAGGGGAGTGCGGACTCCGATCCGGTGATCTCATCGACCGTGCGCCGTCGCGCTCACGCCGCGGTAGGGCAGGGTCTGGGTGTAGACGACGTTGGTCGTCGTGGTGCCGAAGGCCGTCAGCGCGTCGATCACCTGCTCCAGGTGCTGCATCGAGGTGGCGGCGACCTTGAGCTGGTAGCAGTCCTCGCCCGTGGTGCGCAGGCACTCCAGGACCTCGGTGCGTTCGGCGAGCAGCCGGTGCAGTGGTTGGTGCTGGTTGCCGGGGTACTTCAGGCGCACCACGGCCAGGACGCCGTAGCCGACCTTGTCGAGGTCGACGGCGGCGCGGTAGCCGGTGATGACCCCGCTGTTCTCCAGACGTCTGACCCGTTCGGTGGTGGCCGAGGCGCTGAGGCTCACCCGACGGCCCAGCTCGGTGAGCGGGAGGCGGCCGTCCTGCTGGAGCTCCGCGAGGATCGCCCAGTCGGTCGCGTCCAGTATCTCGGTCATCCGGGCAATCTAGCGTGGAATCCACGGGACGAGGTGCCCAGCACCGTGAATGTTCTCTTCACCGCCAAGAACCGCGGCCATAGTCTTTGGCCTCGTGATGATCGGTGTGAACGCCCTGAACTTCGATCCGGAACAGACACGGACCCCGGAGTCCGCCTGGCACGCACTGGCAGCAGTACGGAAGGAGCTCCGGTGAACGAGGCACACCTGCGGCGGGCGATCGCACTGGCGGTCGAGGCGCGGGCGGGCGGGAACCCGCCGTTCGGGTCGCTGCTCGTCGGGCCGGACGGAGTCGTGCTGGCCGAAGAGCGCAACTCGAGCCTGACCGACGACGACATCACCGCGCACCCGGAGCTGAAGCTGGCTCGCTGGGCGGCCAGGAGCCTTGACGCCACCACGGCGGCCGGCACCACGATGTACACGAGCTGCGAGCCGTGCGAGATGTGCGCGGGGGCGCTGGCCCGGTCCGGGATCGGGCGTGTGGTGTTCGCGCTGCCGGCCGCGAGACCCAGCCGGTTCGTCCAGGTCCCGGCCGACGGGCCCTATCTGCAGGACGAGGCGAGGGTCCCGGTCGAGGGGTACTACAAGTAGACATGACCAGCAGATACGACCAGTGGATACGACCAGGAAAGCGCGGATGGCTGACTTTCGAGCTGTGCAGGTTGGTGCGAACGAGGTCGAGGTGTTCGAGGGGGCCAGGGCGCGGCTGGAGGCGATCGCGTATCGCCTGCTGGGGTCGGCGAACGACGCCGAGGACATGGTGCAGGAGACCTTCCTGCGCTGGCAGTCCGCCGACCGGGAGCTCATCGAGACGCCCGAGGCGTGGCTGACGAAGGTGCTCACCAACCTCTGCCTCAACCGGCTCACGTCGGCACGGGTCAGGCGGGAGACCTACGTGGGCCAGTGGCTGCCCGAGCCGGTCTTCGCGGGGGACCGGATGCTCGGTCCGTCCGACACGGTCGAACAGCGTGATTCGGTCTCCATCGCGATGCTCAGGCTGATGGAGCGGCTCTCGGCCAACGAACGTGTCGTGTACGTGCTGCGTGAGGCGTTCGGCTACTCGCACGCCGAGGTCGCCGAGGTGCTCGACCTCACCGAGTCGAACTGTCAGCAGGTCTACCGACGGGCCAAGCAGCACCTGGCCGCTGACCGGCGCCGGGTGGAGGTCGATGCGGCCGAGGCCCGCAAGGTGGTCGAGGAGTTCCTCGCCGCGGCACTCAGCGGGAGGACCGACGAGCTGGTGCGGATGCTGACCGACGACGTGGTCCATGTGGGCGACGGTGGCGGCGCGGTCTTCTCGCTGCCGGTGCCGATCACCGGTGCGCTGCGGGTCGCGAGGTTCCTGCGCGGGCTGGTCCGGCCCAGCGAGACCAAGTGGGAGATGATCGGCGGCCGGCCCGTCCTGTTCGCCGCGGTCGCCAACGGCGCGCCCGCGCTGGTGCTGACGGTCGCGGACCGGGTCGCCGCCGTCGTCTCGCTGGACGTGACCACCGACGGTATCGCGGCCTTCCACACCCAGGCCAACCCCGCGAAGCTCGAACGCGCGACGCGCCGGTGGCTCACCTCCGAACACGGGGAACCACTCGTCGACAACCGGTGACCCAGGTCACATCGCGCTGCTGTCAGGCTTCGTGTCGCTGTCCGGTTCTGAGAGCGACACCAGCCGGACAGGAGTGAAACCATGAAGCACCAGATCGTCGTTCTCGGGGCCGGATACACCGGAGCCAACGCCGCCGCGCGCCTGGCGAGGCGGCTGCATCCCGCCGACACCGAGATCACCCTCGTCAACGCCGATCCCGAGTTCGTCGAGCGGGTCCGCCTGCACCAGCTCGCGGCGGGTCAGGACCTGAAGCCGCGCGCGCTGACCGACCTCTTCGCGGGCACGGGCGTGCGGGTGCGGCTCGCGCGAGTCACCGCCGTCGATGTCGAGGCCAGGTCCGTCGCCGTCGTCGATGGCGATGGCCCGGGCGAGATCGCCTACGACACGCTCGTCTACGCCCTGGGCAGCGCCGTCGCGGACCACGGAGTTCCCGGCGTCGCCGAGCACGCGCACGACATCGCAGGCAAGCAGTCCGCGCTGCGGCTGCGTGAGCGCCTGGGTGACCTCGCCGCGGGCGGGACCGTTCTCGTCGTCGGCGGTGGCCTCACCAGCATCGAAGCGGTCACCGAGATCGCCGAGTCCCGGCCGGACCTCGAGGTCGCGCTCGCCGCCCGCGGCGGCCTCGGCGACTGGCTGAGCGAGAAGGCCCGGAGCCACCTGCGCGACACGTTCGACCGGCTCGGCATCACCGTGCACGAGCACACCGACATCGCCAGGGTCGAGGCGACCGGCGCGGTCACCGCGGGCGGCAGCACGATCCCGGCCCAGGTGACCGTCTGGACGGCCGGTTTCGCCGTTCATCCCGTCGCCGCGGCCACGGCCCTGCAGGTTTCCGCGACGGGGCAGATCGTCGTCGACGACACGATGCGGTCGGTCTCCCACCCCGACGTCTACGCCGTCGGTGATGCCGCGCTCGCGTCGGGCGCGAGTGGCACACCGCTGCGCATGTCCTGCGCCTCGGGAGTCCCCTCGGCGTACCTGGCGGCCGACGCCATCGCCGCCCGCCTGACCGGTCGCCGGCTCCCCGAGAACAAGATCGGCTACACCGGCCAGTGCATCAGCCTCGGCCGCCACGACGCCGTCGTGCAGTGGGTGACCCCGGACGACCAGCCCAAGCCGTCCGCGCTCACCGGCAGGACGGCCGCACGCGTCAAGGAGATCGTCTGCAGGAGCGCGGCCTGGAGCGTCACCCAGCAGGCGACCACCTGGGCTCGCCGCCGCCACACCATCCCGGCCGAGGAGTCCCTCGCGACCACCGCGTGACGTCCCGACCACCACCCGACGAGACCCACCCATCGAACGAAGGAAGGACCATCATGATTCTGATCACCGGAGCCGGCGGCGTCGTGGGACGTGCGGTCATGAAGCTGCTGGCCGGCGAGGACGCGGCCGTCGCCGCGGTCACCCGCGGCCTCGAGACGAACCGGCTTCCCCACGACGTAAAGGTCGTGACAGGCGACCTGTTTCGTCCCCAGTGGATCGAGCCGGCGCTCGAAGGAGTCGAGGCGATACAGATCAGCCCGCGCGCCACCGGCCCTGGCCTCGGCGAGCTGCTGAAGCTGGCCGTCGGACAGGGGGTACGGCGCGTCGTGCTGCTGTCGGCCACCACGGTCGAGCACCCGGCAGGGGAAGCCCGTTTCGCCGCCCAGTTCAAGCTCGCCGAGGACCTCGTCACAGGTTCAGGTCTGGAGTGGACGGTCCTGCGGCTGGCGGACTTCGCCGCCAACGCGCTCGCCTGGGCGCCACAGATCAAGGCCGGCGACGTTGTGCGCGGTGCGTACGGCCGAGCCGCCACCGCCCCGATCCACGAGACCGACATCGCCGAGGTCGCCGCACAGGCCCTCCGGGGCAGCGCGCACAGCGGGTCCGTCCATACGCTGACCGGGCCGCAGCTGCTGGACCAGCACGACAAGGTGCGAATCCTGGGCGCGGCCATCGGCCGGACGCTGTCCTTCCAGGAGCTCCCACCCGAGCAGGTTCGGCAGGGCATGCTCGCGCAGGGACTGCCCGAGGAGGTACCCGCCCGCCTGCTCGGTTCACTGGCCGACTACGCCTCTCGGCCTGGTCCGATCACCCCGACCGTGGAGGACCTCCTGGGCCGGCCCGCACTCACCTTCGCCGACTGGGCACGTGAGAACGCGTCCGCTTTCAGGCCTTGATCGGGTCCTGCGCTTCTTGCTGTTCGGCGTCGGTGAGGTCGCCCCGGTGAGGTCGCCCCGGTGAGGTCGCCCCGGTGACCCGTGAGATCCTGCGACGGGCCTAGCCCCGATGTTGTCGTGCGCCCAGTCGGCGAAGGTGAGCGCGGGCCGGCCGCCGTGCTCTGCGGGCCGCGGCGGCATCCGGCCGGCTCCACGATTCACCGGACACACCCTAGGTCCGTCGCCCTGGACAGGAGGTACGCATGGACCCTCACGGCGCGACCGCCCGGGTTGAGGCATCGAGGATGCCGCTCAGCGTGGTGCGTGCCCGTCCGAGGTCGGACATGCGCGAGTCCAGCTCGGCCAGCTGGGCCCTGAGATGGTCGAGCACGCACTCCTGCAGCTCGCTGCCGTCCCCGACGAAGCACGGCATGAGCTCCCGGATGATCCGGGTAGGGAGCCCGGCGGCGAGCAGATTCCGGATGCGGCCGACCAGGGCGGGGGCCTCGGGGCCGTAGGAGCGGTGGCCGCCCGCGCTTCGGTGGGAGGTGAGCAGCCCCTGGGCCTCGTAGTAGCGCAGCAGGCGCACGGTAACGCCCGTCTGACGGGACAGCTCGCCGATCTTCATATGACGCACCTCACAGGAAGCCTGCTTGAATCTGACACCGATGGCACATTCTAGGTTCGTCCCATGAACGCGACAACGACAGATGCTCCGATCGCCCTCTACGGATTCCTGACGCCGCGGCCGGGTCATGCCGACCAGCTCCGACAGCTCCTGCTGGACCTGGTCGAGCCGTCCCGTGGCCACGACGGCAATCTTCAATACCACCTCCACGAGCAGGAGGACGGCCGGTTCTTCCTCTACGAGGTCTGGGCCTCGCAGGAGCACCTGGACCGGCACAACGCGAGCCCGCTGCTGAGCGCCTTCATGGACGCGCTGCCTGCGCACATGGAGGGCGTGCCCGAGGCCTACTCCGGGAAGATGAGGAGCCGCTACCCGGCGGCCGCGGCCTGACCGGTCGCCAGACAAGGCGCCGACCCCGATCCTGGGCGACACCCTCGCCGCGACGGTCGCGGACCGGTTCGCCGACGACACCGGCTACGACTTCGCCAAGCTCAAGGTCAAACCGAGCTTGGTCGCCAGCACCGCTCTGCGCGCCAAGAAGCTCGACGACGTCATCCGCCAGTTCGTCACCACGCACCCGGACGCGGTCGTCGTCGACCTCGGCAGCGGCCTCGACACCCGGTTGGCCCGCTGCACCCCACCCGCAGGCGTCGACTGGTACGACGTCGACTTTCCCGAGGTCACGGACCTGCGCCAGCGGTACCTCCCCGACCGGTCACACCAGGTCGCCACGGATGTCACCGAGCCCGACTGGTCACAGACCCTGCCGGACGACCGACCCACCATCATCGTGGCCGAAGGCTTGCTGCCCTTCCTGCCCGGCGACTCCTTCCAGAACGTGATCCGCCAGCTGACCACCCGGCTCCAGGCAGGCGAGCTCGCGCTCAACGGCTACACCCGATTCGCCGCCTGGGCCATGAGGTACCACCCCCCGATCAAGGCCCTCGGCATTGACGCTGCCCAGGGGTTCGACGACCCTCACGAGCCGGAACGCTGGAACGCCGGCCTCACGCTCGTCGCCGAGCAACTACTCACTCGCGCCCCGGAAGTGGCCGCGTTCCCGCAGCCCGTGCGTGCCCTCACCCGCCTCATGGCTCATAACACCGCGATGTCCCGTCGAGGCACACGCATACTCCACTACCGATTCTGAACGTTGCCGAGATACCGAGTTCACCCCCGAGAAGCGCTCGGGTCGGGACCAGAGGTGGGGCGCAGGCCGGCGGACAGCCCGGCCAGGTAGTCGTCCAGGAGCTCGACCTGGCGCCCCGGCGGGAACGCCGCCGGGTCGAACAGGGCCTGGACCACGAGTCCGAGGGCGAACGCCTGCGCCCCAGTGGCGAGGTCGGTGGGCTCGCCCGGCGGCAGCTCGCCCGCCTCCTGGGCCGCGATCACGCGCTTGACCATCCGGTCCCGTCCCTCGGCGTACCGGCGGGCGTAGTCGGTGCTGAGGGCCGGGTCCGCGAGGGCGTTGTCCCAGGATGAGACCCAGATGCGGTTGCTGACCGTGGCCTCGGACGTCAGCGGCAGGATGTCGAGGATCGCGTCCCTGAGGGCGGCCAGACCGTCGCCCGCCCGCCGTCGGGGTCGCGAGAGGGTGCGCTCCTCGAGCAGGTCGAGAGCGTAAGCCACCAGGGCTCGCTTGGTGGGGAAGTAGTGCGTCAGCAGCCCGGTGGTCGCGCCCAGCTCGGCGGCGACGGCGCGCAGGGTCAGCCCTGCGAAGCCGCGGGCGGCCATGACCTGCCACACAGCCGCTGAGACGTCATGTCGGCGGGCCTCGTGATCGCCCTTGGAACGTGGCATGCGGCCACGGTACATTGCCGTAACAACCGTTATGTGAATGGAGACCGCATGTTCACGCTGTCGTTGTCCGACAGGGCGCACCTCGCCCCGCTGGAGGTCTGGCACGCCGACGAGTTCGCCGAGCACCTCGACCGAGCCCGCGAGCACATCCGTCCCTGGGTGGGGCCGACCTTCGTCACGGACGACGTCGACGGCGCGCGGGCCACGATCACGCGGTACGCCGAACGAGCGGCCGCGGACGGCGCCCGCCTGTTCGGCATCTGGCGAGACGGGACACTCGTCGGCGGGGTCCTGTTCACCGCGTTCGACGTCGCCAACGGCGTGTGCGAGATCGGCTGCTGGCTCGAACCCTCGGCCGAGGGGCACGGGCTGATCACCGCGGCGTCCGGCATGCTGCTCGACTGGGCACTGAAAGTCCGCGGCCTGCACCGTGCCGAATGGATCTGCCGGGCCGACAACGACCGCAGCGCAGCAGTGGCCCAGCGGCTCGGTATGACGCTCGAGGGAGTACGCCGCGAGGCATGGCTGTACCAGGACGTGCGCTATGACAAGCAGGTCTGGTCGATCCTTGCGCCCGAGTGGATTGGCGTCGCCGCGGACCCCTCGGGGTGTGTCCACCTACGGCAGTGACGGTTCCCCCTGTTGCCGGGAAGCTGCTCGGGCGGCCTGCTCGATCTTCGCGCAGTGGGCTTCGCGGGCAATAGTGTCGATCGGTTGTTGCTGTCCGGCAGCGACACCGGTCTGACCGTCGAGCTGTTCGCGCAGGATGTCCGCGTGCCCTGCGTGCCGGGTGGTGTCGTTGAGGACGTGGACCATGATGTTGAACAGCTTCACGTCAGGTCGTGGCCACCACGGCACGTGGCCGGGGGCATCGAGGGGTAGCTCGTTGATCGTGGCGTCCGCGTGTTCCCAGGCGCGCCGGTAGAAGTCGAGGATCTGCTCGCGGCTCTCTGCCTCGGTCACCCACAGATCGCTGCCGTCAGAGTCTTGCCACCGGGGGAGCGGCTCAGGGAACGGCCGGTCGAAGATCTCGCCGAAGTACCTGGCTTCCCAGGTCGCCATGTGCTTGACCAGGCCGAGGAGGTTGGTCCCGGTCACCGTCAGGGGCCGCCGAACGTCATATTCGGGGAGATCGTCGAGCTTCCAGACCAGCGCTTCCCGTGTCCATTGCAGTTCCTCGTGCAGGCACTCCTTGGCGAACGCGTCAATCATGCGAGAAGGCTGCCACGACAGCGCCTACCGCGCGGCCGGCGGGACGTCGAGCAGCTGATGCGGACAGGGGCGCCGTCGAGATCTTGCGAGAGACGTCGGCGTTTCCCCTCGTTGACCTGTCGTCACTGGTGTCCGGTCCGATGGCTGGCGCTTTCGATTCCTGGACAGGTTAGTAGCGCCGTTCAGAGCCCTTCGCTCAGGAGTATAGAGGTCTGACCAGCTCAAGGTCCGCCAGTGCCTGACGAGGAGCGGAGCGCTCAGGAAGTGAGCGGTCGGTTGTCCGTCCGGTCGCTCCAGGCCCGTTCGAGCACCTCCGTGAAGGTGGCGGTCGGCTGTGCGCCGGAGAGGCCGTATCTCCGGTCGACCACGAAGAACGGCACGCCAGTGATGCCTAGTCGGCCCGCCTCGTGCTCGTCCGCGCGGACCTCATCGGCGTAGGCGCTCGGGTCCGCCAGGACGGCGCGGACCTCGGCCTCGTCGAGCCCGGCTCGAACGGCGAGTTCCACCTGGTGCCCCGGGTCGTAGATGCTGCGTTCGGCAGAGAAGTTGCCCTCGTAGAACACATCGAGCAGCCTGTCGCCGACACCGCGGCCGGCCGCCAGGTGCAGCAGCCTGTGCAGGTCGAAGGTGTTGCCGTGGTCGCGGAAGTCGACGAGGTAGTCAAGCCCTTCGGCACGGGCGAGTCGGGCAAGGTCCTCCTCGGCGGCGCGGGCCTGTGGCGGCGTCATGCCGTACTTCTTCGCGTGCTCCGGGCTGGTCGTCGGATGCGTCTCGGCCAGATGACGGTCGAGCTCGAAGGAGCGGTGAATCACCTCGACCTCAGCGCGGTGCGGGAACGCCGCCAGGGCCTTCTTGAAGCGTGCCTTGCCGATGAAGCACCACGGGCAGGACACGTCCGACCAAATCTCGACGCGCATCGGGCTTGCTCCTTGGGTTGTGAGGGGCGCCGACATCTACCGCACCGGCAGGTGGGGCGCTGTCATGTGGACGATAACCGTCCGCTTCTGAAGTATAATCGGACGGTGTTCGTCCGGATGGCTCTCGGGGGTGGCGGGTTGTGTCGCCTGGCTCACAGCCACCCTGGGAATTCGGACGATGCTCGTCCGGTTAGGCTGGGTAATCAAGCGGACGAGAGTCGTCCGAATGGCTGGCGTCCGATGGCGCCGGAACACCCGAGGAGACATGGACATGAGTGACCTGGCTGAGCTCACCCGGCGCCTGGACGCGCTGGAGGCGGTCGAGGAGATCAAGAAGCTGAAGGCGCGGTACTTCCGCTTCGTGGACGAGAAGAAGCACGACGAGCTGGCGGCGCTGTTCACGCCGGACGCGACGCTCGTGACCGACGGCATCACCTGGGGCTCGCCGCGCGAGTTCGCGAACACCATCCGCGACCTGACGGGCGACGCGCCGTCGGTGCACCACGGGCACATGCCGGAGATCGAGATCCTGGGCGAGGACTCGGCGTCCGGCATCTGGGCGATGGAGGACCTGCTGACATTCCCGGTCGGGCCCGAGGCCCCCGAGGGGCACAACGGGTACGGGCAGTACCGTGAGACCTACCGCAAGGTCGACGGCCGGTGGCTGATCGACTCGGTGCTGCTGACGCGCCTGCGGATGGACGCACTGGAGAACTGGGACCCGGATGCCTGACCTGGACGCCACCACGGATGTCCGCGCCGACGCGCGGCGCAACCGGCGCCAGCTGATCGTCGCGGCCCGGGAGGCCATCGCCTCCCGCGGCCTCGACGTCTCGGCGCTGGACATCGCCACGGCGGCGGGCGTGGGGGTGGGGACGCTCTACCGCCGGTTCGGCACCAAGGACTCGCTTCTGGACGCCGTGGTGGTCGGCCTCTACGACGAGATGCTCGACAGCGCGCAGGAGTGCCTGCAGGTCGAGGATCCCTGGGAGGGGCTGATCCGGTTCGTGACTGAGCTGGCCGGTGCGCACCGCGACAGCCGCGGCGTGGCCGAGGTGACCGCCGCGTGCGACACCGTGCCGACGCCCGAGATCGCGGAGCGGACCACGGCCCTGCAGGACGCCGTCATCCGGCTCACCGAGCGAGCCCATGCCGCCGGAGCGCTGCGCGCGGACGTGACCTGGCAGGACGTCATGATCGGCTCGCGCGCGGGACTGGACACCGACCACTGCCTCGGTGTCGACGCCGGACCCGACGGTTGGCGCCGCGTCATCACGCTCCTGCTCGACGGGATGCGCGCCCCCGGGTACACGCCGCTGAGCGGCGCTGCACCCCACCTGCACGACAACTCGTAGCACCGGGACCGGCCAGGCCCCGGACCGTACGGGTCGTGGCTGGATCGCGTGCGCCCAGAAACAGAGTGAGGAAGAACCGGCATGAGAGCCATCGGTATGACGACGTTCGGCGGACCCGACGTCCTGCAGCTGCTCGACCATCCCGAGCCCGCGGTGGGCGACGACGAGGTGCGGGTCCACGTGGCGGCCGCGACCGTCAACAACGGCGACCTGATGATGCGGCGCGGCGAGGTGCACCAGCTACGTCACGCCGCCCCGTGGGTCCCGGGGATGGAAGCCGCGGGGGTGGTCGACGCCGTCGGAGCGCGGGCCGCGGAACGGTTCCGCGTCGGCGAGGCGGTCACGGCGCACGTGTGGCCGATCGATCCACGCGGCGGCGCCTACGGGGAGCTCACCGTCGCCGACATGAACCGGGTCGTACGGGTGCCCCACGGCGCCTCGATCGCACAGGCGGCGACCCTGCCGATGAACGGGCTGACCGCCTACCAGACCGTCGAGGCGATGGGGCTCGAGCGGCCGGGCACCGTGGCCGTGATCGGCGCTGCGGGCGCGGTCGGCGGCTACGCGGTGCAGCTCGCCGTCGCCGCCGGGCACCGGGTGGTCGCGGACGCCGCGGACACCGACCGGGAACTGGTCGAGAGCCTCGGCGCGCACGTCGTCGTCCCGCGCGGGAACGGCGTGGTCGCCGCGATCCGCGCGGCTGTCGGCGAGGTGGACGCCGTCGCCCTGGCCGCCATGCCGACGCTGGACGTGGCGGAGATCGTTCGACCCGGTGGCACCGTGGCGTCCGTCTTCGGCTTCGGCGACCCTGGCCAGGCCCTGGCCGCGCGGCGCCGCCACGTTCGGCTCGCGCCCGTGCTGGTGGACGCCATCGCCGACCCGGCGCCGTGGCTCCGGCACCTCGGTGAGCTCACCGAGAGCGGCGAGCTCACGCTGCGGGTCGCGGACGAACTCCCGGCCGAGGACGCGCCGGAGGCGCACCGCCGTCTGGAATCGGGCGGTGTCCGGGGAAGGATCGTCCTCCGATTCTGAGGCAACGGGGCGCGTCGGCCTCAGGTCAGCGCGTCGAGTGCAGCCCCGGGAAGAGGCCCTACGGGAACGAGACTCCCGCGCCCGTTTCTTTGTCGTGTCACCTAGGCGCCGCGGTCACGTACCTGACATTGGTGTCGATCTCCGCCTGGTCGCCGCCGCCAGAGACGGTCAGCTTCCAGTCGTCGATCGCCGCTGTTCCACCAGACAGCTGGTGCACCTCGCCCGAGGCGTCGCCGGCGTCCACCCAGCGTGAGCCATCAAGTCGACGCTGGCCGTCCGACGACGGCGGGGTCGGCCCCGCCGCAAGGTTCGCGTCGCGGTTCTTCTGGTAGGTGACGTTCAGGGTCCCGTCCGGGTCCCACCACATGGCGTCCACGTACACGTCTATCTCCCTGCACCTCTGGCCCGCGGCGGCGTGAACCGGTGCCGACTTTCCCTCGCCCGTGCCGACGTCGACGACCGTCACCGTCGCGCAGGCGTCCTCCTGGTTGCCGTAGAGCGCCACCTTCCCGCCGTCGGGACTGAACGCCGCCTCGTCCACCGAGTCGGGGTGCCCCGTGTCCAGGTGTCGGGGTTCGCCATCGGGCGTGACCAGGTAGACCGGGAGGAGGTCATCGCCCGGCAGACCCGACGGCGGGTAGGCAGCCAGTGCAGCACCATCGGTGCCGGCGATCAGTCTCGGAGGGATCTTCTCGTCCAGGAACCCGTCCTTCACGGGCACCGTGACGCCGGTCCGACGCGGCTGCGCCTTCTCGTCGGCCAGGTCGGCGATCATCAGGTGCCGGTCGTTGCCGAGCCAGGCGACCTGGCTGCCGCCGATCGGCGCCACCACCTGACAATGGCAGTCGAGCTGCGCCTGACCGCAGCCCTCGCAAGGCACGCTGACCCTCTCACCGCCATCGACGGAGATCGCAACAATCTCGTCCAGCATGGTCGGTACCGTGAACACGTACTGGCCGTCGGTGGTGAACTCGGGCGGATCCGCGAGGAAGAGCGGCTCGCTCCTGCCCAGCTCCGTCGTCCCGTCCATCACCACCATCTGGCTCTCTGTCGTCATCCAGTCCTCGCCGAAGTCGATGGTCAGGTATGCGTAGTGACCTACCTTCGCCGCACCCGACGCCTCCGGCGGCCGGGCCGGGGCGGTCACCGAGCAACCGGCAACCGCGACCGCGACCACAGCCGCGACCGCACCACTGACAAACCTGCGCACCGACATGTCGAACACCTCCACGAATCCCGGCCCTCAACATAGGCAACGCTGCGCGGGACCGGTCCCCGGGCCGATAGTCACACGGCATCCTGCGCTGGCGTCCCAGCGGTGTCTCCCTACGAAGGGCTTGGTCGGACGGCCACCACCTCGGAAGTCACACCGAGAAGTACTTCGCCTCCGGGTGGTGGAACACAAACGCGTCCGTCGACTGCTCCGGATGCAGCTGCAGCTCCGCAGAGAGCGTCACCCCCACCCGCTCCGGCCGCAGCAGCTCCACCACCTTGTGCCGGTCCTCCATCTCCGGACACGCGGGATACCCCAGCGAGAACCGCGCCCCGCGGTACTCCAGCTTGAACATGCCCTCGACGCCAGACGGCTCCTCGGAAGAAAACCCGAGCTCAGCCCGCACCCGCGCATGCCAGAACTCGGCCAGCGCCTCGGTGAGCTGCACCGACAGCCCGTGCAGCTCCATGTACTCCCGGTACTTGTTGGCCTCGAAGAGCCGAGCGGTGTGCGCGGAGACAGTGTCCCCGACGGTCACGAGCTGCACCGGCAGCACGTCGAACCGCCCGGTCTCCTCGACCCACTCCCGAGGCCGCACGAAGTCGGCAAGACACAGGTGCCGGTCCCGCCGCTGCCGCGGGAAGTGGAACCGCAGCCGCTCGCTCCCCACTGCACCACCGGACCCGCCGTCGGGCGCCCCGATCGCGGAGAGCTCCCCGTGGTGCGCCACCACGACGTCGTTCCCCTCCGACCACACGGGGAAGTACCCGTACACGACCGTCGGGTCCATGATCTGGTCCGTCAGGATGCGGTCCATCCACTCCGCGAGCCGCGGCCGCCCCTCGGTCTCGACCAGCTCCTCGTACGACGCACCATCCGAGGACCGCCCCGGCTTGAGCCCCCACTGGCCCATGAACGTCGCCCGCTCGTCCAGGAACGCGGCGTACTCGGAGAGCTGCACGCCCTTCACGATCCGCGTGCCCCAGAACGGCGGGTCAGGCACCGGGTTGTCGGCCGCGACGTCCGACCGTGCGGGCAGGTCCTCGACAGGCGTCTGCGTCACCGTCACCACAGCGTGGCGCCGCTTCTTCAGCGCAGGCAGCCCGACGTCGTCGGGTGCGGCCCCGCGCGCGACCCGCACCAGGGGCTCCATGAGCCGCAGACCCTCGAACGCGTCCTTCGCGTACCGCACCACACCGGGGAAGGCCCCGGCCAGGTCGTCCTCGACATAGGTCCGCGTCAGCGCGGCCCCGCCCAGCAGCACCGGCCACCGCTTGTCGTACCCCCGGGAGGCCAGCTCCTCCAGGTTCTCCTTCATCACGACCGTCGACTTCACGAGGAGCCCTGACATGCCGATGACGTCGGCGTCGTGCTCGATCGCGGCGTCGATCATGGCGCTCACCGGCTGCTTGATGCCGATGTTCACCACCTTGTAGCCGTTGTTCGTCAGGATGATGTCGACGAGGTTCTTGCCGATGTCGTGCACGTCGCCACGCACGGTCGCCAGCACGATCGTGCCCTTCGACCCGGAGTCGCCCTCCAGCCGCTCCATGTGCGGCTCCAGCAGCGCGACGGCGGCCTTCATCACCTCCGCCGACTGCAGCACGAACGGGAGCTGCATCTCGCCCTTGCCGAACAGCTCGCCGACCACCTTCATGCCCTCCAGTAGGTGGTCGTTGACGATGTCGAGCGCCTTCATCCCGGCGCCGAGCGCCTCGTCGATGTCGGGCTCCAGGCCCTTGCGGGCGCCGTCGATGATGCGCCGGGCCAGCCGCTCGCCCACGGGCAGGGCCAGGAGCTCCGCGGCGCGCGCGTCCCGGATCGCGCCGGCGTCGACACCCTCGAACAGGTCGAGCAGCTTGGACAGCGGGTCGTACGTGAGGTTGCCGTCGGCGTCCCACGCGCGGCGGTCCCAGACCAGGTCCAGCGCCGTCTGCCGCTGCTCGTCCGGGATGGAGGACAGCGGCAGGATCTTCGCCGCGTGCACGATCGCGGAGTCCAGCCCGGCCTCGACCGCCTCGTGCAGGAACACCGAGTTCAGCACCGCGCGCGCCGCGGGGTTGAGGCCGAACGACACGTTCGAGACGCCGAGCGTGGTGTGCACGCCGGGGTACTTCTGGTTGATGCGCCGGATCGCCTCGATCGTCTCGATGGCGTCGCGCCGCGTCTCCTCCTGGCCCGTCGCGATCGGGAACGTCAGGGCGTCGACGATGATGTCGTCCACGCGCATGCCCCAGTCCCGCACCAGGGTGTCGATCAGCCGGGACGCGATGGCGACCTTGCCGTCGGCGGTGCGCGCCTGCCCCTCCTCGTCGATCGTCAGGGCGACGACGGCGGCGCCGTGCTCCATTACCGCCGGCATGATGCGGCCGAACCGCGAGGTGGGCCCGTCGCCGTCCTCGAAGTTCACCGAGTTGACGACGCCGCGGCCGCCCAGCAGCTCCAGGCCCGCCCGGATCACCGCGGGTTCCGTGGAGTCGATGACCAGCGGGAGCGTCGAGGCGGAGGCCAGCCGCGAGACCACCGCGCGCACGTCCTCGACGCCGTCGCGCCCCACGTAGTCCACGCACACGTCCAGCAGGTGCGCGCCGTCGCGCGTCTGCGCCCGGGCGATGTCGACGACGTCGTCCCAGCGGCTCTCCAGCATCGCCTCGCGGAACGCCTTGGAGCCGTTCGCGTTGGTGCGCTCGCCGATCGCGAGGAAGCTCGTCTCCTGACGCAGGTCCGTCGCGGAGTACAGCGAGGCGACGGCGTTCTCGCGCACCGGCTCGCGCTCGGCGACGGGACGCCCGCCCACCGCCTCGACCACGAGGCGCATGTGCTCCGGCGTCGTGCCGCAGCAGCCGCCCACCAGGCCCAGGCCGAACTCGCGCGCGAACTGCGTGTGCGCGGCGGCCAGCTCCTCCGGGGTGAGCGGGTAGGAGGCGCCGTCCGGCCCCAGCACCGGAAGGCCCGCGTTCGGCATGCACGCCACCGGCATCTGGGCGTGCTGCGACAGGTGCCGCAGGTGCTCGCTCATCTGCTCCGGGCCGGTCGCGCAGTTCATGCCGATCGCGTCGATGCCCAGCGCCTGCAGCGCCACGAGCGCCGCGCCGATCTCCGAGCCCATGAGCATGGTGCCGGTGGTCTCGACGGTCACGGACACGATGATCGCGACCCGCTGTCCGGTCTCCGCCATCGCCTGCCGGCAGCCCGTCACGGCTGCTTTGGCCTGCAGCAGGTCCTGGCTGGTCTCGATGAGCAGCGCGTCCGCGCCGCCCTCGATCAGGCCCGCCGCCTGCTCCGCGAACGTGTCCCGCAGGTGCGCGTACGTGGTGTGCCCCAGCGACGGCAGCTTGGTGCCCGGACCCATGGAGCCGAGCACCCAGCGCGGCTTGTCCGGCGTCGCGAACTCGTCCGCGCGCTCCCGGGCGATCCGGGCCCCCTCCCGGGCGAGCTCGCGGATGCGGTCGTCGATGCCGTAGTCCGAGAGGTTCGACCAGTTGGCGCCGAACGTGTTCGACTCGATCGCGTCCACGCCGACCGCGAGGAACGCGTCGTGCACGCCCGCGATGAGGTCCGGCCGCGAGACCGTCAGGATCTCGTTGCAGCCCTCCAGGCCCTCGTAGTCCTCCAGCGTCGGGTTCGCCGCCTGGATCATGGTGCCCATGGCGCCGTCGGCCACGACCACGCGCGTGCGCATCGCCTCCAGCAGGGCGGCGGAACGCTCGGCGAGAGCAGGCAGCTCGGCGGGCACGGCGGCGGGAAGTGCGGTCACCTCGGCAGCGTAAGCCCCCACCGGACGACGGCGCCGTGCGTGCCCGGCTGGCGGTATGGCGCGGGTATCGTCCCGGCCATGACGACGCACGACTACCTCGCCTCCCTGTTCTCCCTCCGGGGGCGAACCGCCGTCGTGACCGGGGGCAGCTCCGGCATCGGGCGGGCCATCGCCGAGGCGCTGGCGCAGGCCGGGGCGCGCACGGTGCTCGTGGCGCGCGGCGCTGACCGGCTCGACGACGTCGCCGCCGGGCTGCGCGAGCGCGGCTGCGCCGTCGAGACGGTGGTCGCCGACCTGTCCACCCGCGACGGCATCCACGCCGCCGCCGACGGCATCGCCGCGGCCGCCGGGGAGCCCGACATCGTCGTCAACAGCGCGGGCATCAACCTGCGACCGCACCTGGGCGACGTCGACCAGGCCACCTGGGACGTCACCATGACCGTCAACCTCGAGGTGCCGTTCCTGCTCGGCCAGCGGTTCGCGCCCGGCATGGCCGAGCGGGGCTTCGGCCGGCTCATCCACATCTCGTCGCAGCAGGCGCACCGCTCGTTCGTCGACAGCGGCGTCTACGGCGTCTCCAAGGGCGGCCTCGAATCCCTCGCGCGCTCCCAGTCCGAGGCGTGGTCGTCGCGCGGCGTCACGGCCAACACGCTCGTGCCGGGGTTCGTCCTCACGCCCCTGAACCAACGCCTGCAGGACGACGCCGAACGCGTGGCGGCGCTCGCCGCCCGCACCACGGTGGGCCGTAACGGCGTGCCCGAGGACTTCGCGGGCGCCGCCGTCTTCCTCGCGAGCGCGTCTTCCGGGTACGTCACGGGCCACTCGCTGTTCGTCGACGGCGGCTTCTCGGTCCACTGAGCTTCGGTTGACGCTGGGCCTGAATGGCGCTGGCCGCTGGTTCGTGCTGGGCGCCGGGCGTGCCGGCTGTCCTGCGCGGGCGCCGCCGGGAAGGCATACACGCTGGGGGTCGGTTGCTGTCAGTAGACAACGTCTACTCAGGGCAACCGACTCCGATCGCGTACGTTCTCCCCGGCGCTTCTCATCCGCGCATCCGTCGCGCATGCGCGGGCGTTCTGGCGCAGGCCCTGATGGACGGCGGCTTTCGGTGCGTCGGGTGCCCCCGCCCAGAACAATGACGGTCGTGACGATGACGCGCGGCAACCACGCAAGACCTGCAGCACACGGACGACGGCTCGCACGCGGCCTGGTGGCGCTCGCGCTGCTGGCAGGCATCGCCGGGTGCGGCGCACCCGGCGGCTCCGGCGACGTCGACCCGACCGCATCGGCGGAGCCGACGGAATCGACCGGGCCGGCCGGGTCTCCAGCGGCGAAAGAGCCCGCCGAGTCGACGGAGTCGATCCTTGGCGACGCCCTCCCGCCCGGCTCCAGCGGCGCCCTCGTCGCGGGCCGGGGTACGACGATGGACCTGTGCCAGGGCTGGGGCGACCCCGACCCCGACCCTGCCTCCGACCAGGCCTCCGGGGAAGCCCCGGGCTGCGACACCGTCCTCGACATCGGGTCGATGACCAAGCAGTTCACCGCCGCCGCGATCGTGCGGCTGGGCATGGACGGCCTGCTCGAGTTCTCCGACCCGCTCGCGGACCACCTCCCGGGCGTACCGGCGGACAAGCGGTCCGTCACGATCGAACACCTGCTGACGCACTCCTCGGGGTTCCTCGACTCGCTCGGGTCCGACGACGAGCCGCTCGCCCGCGACGCCTTCCTGCGCGAGGCACTGGGTTCCGAGCTGCTGTCCCGGCCCGGCACGACGTACCTGTACTCGAACGTCGGCTACAGCCTGCTGACCGCCGTCGTCGAGGAGGTGTCCGGCCAGGACTACGAGGCCTACCTCGCCGAGCACCTGTTCACGCCGGCCGGGATGACCAGCACGGGCTACGTGCTGCCCGACTGGTCGAAGGAGCAGGTGGCCGCGCAGTACGACGCCGAGGGGCGGTCCCACGGCACACCGCTCGACCAGCCGTGGGCCGACGACGGTCCGTACTGGAACCTCCGCGGCAACGGCGGCCTGCTCTCCACACCCCGGGACATGTTCCGCTGGCACGTCGCGCTGCTCGACGACGTCGTCCTGGACGACGACGCCAAGCGTGAGCTGTTCGAGCCCCGGGTGCGCGAGGAGCCCGACGAGACGTACTACGCCTACGGCTGGGTGGTCGACGACCCGGAAGACCCGAGCATCCTGTGGCACAACGGGGGCAACGGCTGGTCCTACGGGGAGCTCGCTCGCGACCCGGCGGGCGACACGTTCGTGTTCTGGGTGGCGAACCGGTCCGCCGGAGACGGCTGGGACCTGGGCGAGGACGGCGGCGGCATCACCTCGGCGCTCTTCGAGCGGCTGGCGAAGACCGGGGAGCGCTCGGCCGACGGTTAGGCTCGCGCCGTGGACGTCGACCTCCCCGGGCTGGGCACGCTGATCAATGTCGGGACGATCGTCGTCGGGTCGCTGCTCGGCATGGCCGTCGGCCACCGGCTGCCCCAGCGCACCCATGCGGTGGTGACCGACATCCTCGGCCTCGTGACCCTGCTCGTCGCCGCGCTGTCCGCGACGGCGGTCACCGATGCCGCCTTCGTCGCGGCGACGGGCAGCGGCGCTCCCGTGCTGATCGTGCTCGGTTCGCTGCTCATCGGCGGTATCGCCGGCTCGCTGCTGCGGATCGAGACGCGCCTCGGAGCACTGGCGGGCATCATCCAGGGCTGGCTCGCCCGGCGGTCCGACGGCGCGCGCACGTCCCGGCGCCCTGTGCTCGTCGACGCCTCCGAGACCGGCCAGGACGCGACGGCGCGCGAGCGGTTCATCGAGGGCTGGCTCACCGCGTCCCTGCTGTTCTGCGTCGGGCCGCTCGCGATCCTCGGATCACTGTCCGACGGCCTCGGCCGCGGCATCGACCAGCTCCTGCTGAAGTCCGTCCTCGACGGCTTCGCGGCGCTCGCGTTCGCGTCCTCGTTCGGTGTCGGGGTGCTGCTGTCCGCGGTGTCGGTGGCCGTCGTCCAGGGGCTGGTGACGCTGGCCGGCGTCCTGCTCGGGTCGGTGCTGCCCGACGCCCACGTCGCCGCCCTGACGGCGACGGGCGGCCTCATGCTGGTGGGCATCGGCCTACGCCTGCTGCACATCAAGCAGATCCCGGTGGGCGACCTGCTGCCCGCGCTTCTCGTGGCGCCCCTGCTGACGCAGCTCGTCATCGTGCTGCGCTGACCGCGGCGCGGTGCCCCGAGACAGGTCACCCGCAAAATCCCGTGCCCGGCACCGACCGGTCGCCTAGCGTGGCTGTATGTCCACGCACCCGTCCGGCCTGTCCGCCGTGCCCGACCCGGTGACCGGCCCGACGATCGCCGAACGCGCCGCCGCACCGCGGACCCTGCGCGTCCCCACGGCGGGCGGCCTGACCTGGCGCCCGTGGACACGCGCGGACCTCCCCGCGCTCACGGAGCTGATGCACACCGTCGAGAAGGCCGACGGCCGCGACTGGTTCACCTCGCCCGGTGAGATCGACGAGCTGTTCGGCGCCCCCGTGTTCGACGCCGCCACCGACACGCTCGTTGGCCTGGACGCCGACGGCACGATGCTCGCCCACGCGTCCGTCGAGCGATACCCCACCGCCGGCGTCAGCCTCCTGCGCGCCCGCGTCACCGGGGGAGTGCACCCCGCCCGCCGCGGCGAGGGCATCGGCACCGAGCTGCTCGCCTGGGGCACGGGACGCGCGCGGCAGGCGCTCGCGGCGCTGGGCACCGACCCCGAGCTGGCCGGGCTGCCCGGACGGATCGCCGCGCACGTCAGCGACGTCGACCCGGCCGAGCGCCACGCCCTGCTGCGCGCCGCGGGGTACGAGCCGATGCGGTACTACGCCAACCTGCTGCGCGACCTGAGCGAGCCGGTGCCCGCGATCGGGCTGGAACCGCCGCTGCGGCTGGTGCCATGGTCCGACGCCCTGGAGGACGCGACCCGGCTGGCCCGCAACGACGCCTTCCGGGACCACTGGGGCACCCAGCCGCGCACCGCCGAGTCGTGGCGCGCCTACCGCAGCGCGTTCGCGCAGCGGTGGTCGTTCGTCGTGATCGACGAGTCGGTGCGCTACGCGGGCTCCGAGCAGGAGCAGCCCGGCGACACGACGGTGCCGCCGGGCACGCCGTACGTCGTCGGGCTGCACCGGGGCGAGCGGTACGAGCACGACTGGGCGTCGCAGGGCTACACCGCGGGCTACACGGGGCTGCTCGGCGTGCGCCGCGCGTACCGCGGACGCCGCATCGCGGCCGCCCTGCTGACGCACGCGATGCACGTCTACGCCGCCGACGGCATGCAGCGCGCCGAGCTGGACGTCGACACCGACAACCCGACGGGCGCGCCCGCCCTGTACGCCCGGCTGGGCTACACGAAGAGCGACGGCTCCACCCTGTACACGATCGAGTTCTGAGGACCGCCATGAGCACCGAGACCCCCACCATCGCCCCCATCGCCGAGCGCGCCGCACCGCCGGCGACCCTGACGATCCCCACGGCAGGCGGCCTGACCTGGCGCGCGGCCACTCGCGAGGACGCACCCACCTGGCTGGCGCTGCGCAACCTCATCTCGCGCGCCGACGCCGAGCCGTACGTCGAGACCCTGGAGGAGATCGAGGAGATCTTCGAGGGCGCCTGGCGCGACATGACGGCCGACTCCCTGCTCGGGTTCGACGCCGACGGAGCCCTCGTCGCCTGGGCCCAGGTCGACAGCCCGCCCGGCGACGTGACGACCGTCCGCGCGTTCTGCTGGGGCGGCGTGCACCCCGACCGCCGCGGCGAGGGCATCGGCCGCGAGCTGCTGGCCTGGGGGACGGGCCGCGCGCGGCAGATGCTGGCGGCGTCGGGCAAGGACGTGCCAGGCCGCATCGGCGTGTTCGCGGAGGACGACGCCCCCGCGTCCAAGCACCGGCTCTACGAGCGGGCCGGGTTCGGCGTGCGCCGCTACTACTCCGACCTGGCGCGAGCGCTCACCGGGCCGTACGCCGCACCCGTGCCCGACGTCGCCCTGACCGGCACGCTGCGGCTCGTGCCGTGGTCCACCGACCTGGACGAGGCCACCCGCCTGGCGCACAACGACGCGTTCCGCGACCACTGGGGCAGCCAGCCGCAGACCCGCGAGCAGTGGCAGCAGCGTGCGGGCTTCGCGCCCGAGTGGTCGTTCGTCGTGGTCGACGACGCCCCGGACGTCGAAGCGCTGCTCGCCTCGCCCGACACGGACCCCGAGACCGCAGCAGCGCTGAGGGCGGGCGAGCCGCTGGTGGTGGGCTACCAGCTCGCCGCGCGGTACACCGAGGACTTCGAGGTGCGCGGGTACTCGTTCGGGTACACCGACATCCTCGGCGCACGGCGCGCCTACCGGGGGCGCAAGACCGCCCTCGCGGCGCTCGCCGCGGGTATGCGGGCGTTCGCCGCCGAGGGGATGCAGTACGCCGCGCTCGACGTCGACACCGCCAACCCGAGCGGGGCACACGGGCTGTACGCGAGCCTCGGCTACACCAAGACGACGGGGTCGCGCATGTACTCGATAGAGCTCTGACCGGTCAGCGTGCCGCCAGGCGCTGGCGGCGGGCCTCGTAGAGCACGACCGACGCAGCGTTCGCCGCGTTGAGCGAGCTCGCCGAGCCCGTCATCGGGATGCTCAGCGTCACGTCCGCCGCGTCGAGCCAGGCGCGGGTCAGCCCGGTGGTCTCGCTGCCGACCAGGAGCAGGACCGGCTGGGTGAGGTCGTACGCGGACACGTCGGCCTCGCCCTGCTCGTCGGTGGCGACGACCACCAGGGGCAGGCCGGCGGCGCGCCGCGCGGTCACCCACTCCATGACCTCGGCGGACGACGGCGCCCGCACCACCGGCGTCGCGAAGAACGAGCCGGTCGTGGCCCGCACCGACCTGGGGTCGTAGGCGTCGGCGGCGTGCCCGGTGGTGATGACGCCGTCGGCCCCGAACGCGTCCGCCGAGCGGATCACCGCGCCGATGTTGCCCGGCTGCGTGGGGCGGTCGAACACGACCCCGAGGAAGTCTGGTCCGGCCACTATCCGGTCCAGGTCGTCCGGCCGCATCGCGACGACGGCGAGCAGCTCGGCCTCGTCCTTCTCGGCGAGCTCGGCGAGCAGGTCGGGCGCCATCTTGACGTGCTCGACGTGGGGGTGGGCCGCGAGCACGCCCCTGGCCCACTGCGAGAGGTGGCGCTCGGCGTCGTACAGGAGCGAGCGGACCTCCCAGCCGTGGTCGACGGCCATGGTGATGGGCCGCACGCCCTGCACGATGAACTCGGCGGCGCGGTGCCGCTTGTTGCGGTTGGTGAGCAGCGTCTCGAGCTGCTGGAAGCGTGCGTTGCGCGAGGAGATCCGGATGGCCACGCCCCCATCCAACACCGTTTCCCGGTCAGCGCCGCAGCAGCCGCCCCATCGCGGCCCGCCCGCGCTCGGAGCTGAACAGCTGCGCGGACGTCGTCACCGCCTGGTCTACGTTCGCGTCGAACCGGGTGAGCACGTCCGCGTTGAGCAGCTTCTTGGTGGCGGTGAGCCCCTGCGGGTCGGCCGCCGCCAGCTCGGCGAGCACCGCGTCGACCTCCCGGTCGAGCGCGTCGAGCGGGACCGACCGGGTCACGAGCCCCCAGGCGGCCGCCTCGGCGGCCGTGAACGGCGCGCCGGTCAGGAACGTGCGCGACGCCGCACGCGGCGTCATCCGCGGGAGCACCGCGAGCGAGATGACGGCGGGGGTCAGCGCGAGGCGGGCCTCGGTGAAGGCGTAGGTGATGTGGTCGGCGCTGATCGCGACGTCGCACGCCGCGACCAGCCCGATGCCGCCCGCTCGTACGGGCCCGTGCACCCGCGCCACCACGGGTTTCGGCAGCGCGAGGATCGTGCGCAGCAGCTCGGCGAGGCGCCGCGCGGAGTCGGTCATGCCGTCGCGCAGCGCCTCGGTGAGGTCGGCGCCCGAGCAGAACGCTGGGCCCTCCGCGGCCAGGACGACCGCGTGCACGTCGTCGTGGGCAGCGCGGTTCAGCGCGGCCCGGAGCTGGTCGAGCAGGGCCTGCGAGAGGGCGTTGCGGCGTTCTGGGCTGTCGAGCGCGATCCGGGCGTAGGACGCCGTCCGGTCGTCCGGCAGGTCGAGCCCCACGACGTCGTAGGTGACCTGGCTCTGGTCGGGCATAGGAAGTCCTCCGGTGGGCCTGGCGCGATGAGGTTAACGGTGGTTAACCTCTGTGACATGCCTAACATGCATACCTCACCAGAGAACCCGGGGCACACCAAGCTCCGGGACGCGGTACGGGAGTTCGCCGACCGCGAGATCGCGCCCCACATCGGCCGATGGGACAGGGAGAGTCGTCTGCCCGTCGAGCTGGTGCACCAGATGGGACAGCTCGGCCTGTTCGGCCTGACCGCCCCGGAGGAATACGGCGGGTCCGACCTCGGGCTCACCGGGCTCAGCATCGCCGTCGAGGAGATCGGCCGCGTGGACCAGTCGGTAGGCATCACGCTCGGGGCCGGCGTCGGCCTCGGGGTGGGAACGCTGCTGGCCTACGGCACCGACGAGCAGAAGAACAGGTGGCTCCCGGACCTCGTGGCCGGCCGGACCCTCGGCGCCTTCGGCCTCACCGAACCCGGCGCGGGCAGCGACGCCAACGCCATGTCCACCACCGCCGAGCTGGTGGACGGCGAGTGGGTCATCAACGGCGCCAAGCAGTTCATCACCAACTCCGGCACCCCGATCACCAGCGTCTGCACCGTCGCGGCGCGCACGGGCACCCTGCCCGACGGCCGGCCGGAGCTCAGCGCCATCATCGTCCCCACCGACACCCCGGGGTTCGTCGTCGAACCCCTGCACGACAAGATGAGCTGGCGCGCCGTCGACACCCACGCCCTGCGGTTCGAGGACGTGCGCGTCCCGGAGGCCTACCTGCTGGGCGAGCGGGGCAACGGCTTCAAGCAGCTCATGATCTGCCTCAACACCGGCCGGGTCGCCGTCGCGGCCCTGGCGACCGGCTGCATCCAGGCCATGCTGGACCTCGCGGTGGAGCACGCCGGTGTGCGCCCAACGTTCGGTGGTCCGATCGGCCGCAAGCAGGGCGTCGCCTTCCAGATCGCGGACCTCGAGGTGATGCTCCAGGCGAGCCGGGCACTGACCTACCGGGCCGCCGCGCTCAAGGACGAGGGCGCACCGCTCGACGAGTTCCGGCGGGCGTCGTCCGTCGCCAAGCTGTACGCCACGGAGTCCGCCGTGACGGCCACGCGCATCGCGGCGCAGGTGTTCGGCGGCTACGGCGTCATGGAGGACGGGCCCATCGCCCGCTTCTACCGCGACGCGAAGGTCCTGGAGATCGGCGAGGGCACGTCAGAACTCCAACGCATGCTGATAGCGAGGGGCCTGGGCCTCCCTGTCGAGTAGCGGACCGTTGAGTGCTGGATATTTGTGCTCTCGAACCGTTTCGAGAGCACAAA
>NZ_JBHXBG010000035.1:0-34913 GCF_042726755.1 Promicromonospora sp. NPDC060271
GGGCCAGAGCGGCCAGGCCCTCCTGTCACACCCGGAGCGGGCGAATCCAGTCCACGCCCTCGGTCCGAACCGGGGCACAAAAAAGACCTGCGGCGAGAGTGTCGCCGCAGGTCATTGCGGGTGGAGCCAGGGGGACTCGAACCCCCAACCCCCTGCTTGCAAAGCAGGTGCGCTACCAATTGCGCCATGGCCCCTCTGCGAGCCGCTCAGTCGAGCGAGTCGGTGACCTCGGACCACAGATCGCGGCCCGCGGCGTCCTCGCTCAGCTTGCGCCAGAGGATGTAGCCGGCTCCAGCAGCGAGCAGCACTATAAGCAGCTTCTTCACGAGTTCCTCCTGAGGAGCCTCTGCAGGTCCGGGAGTGGGGCTAGGAGGACTTGAACCTCCGACCTCTTCCTTATCAGGGAAGCGCTCTAACCGTCTGAGCTATAGCCCCGGGCGAGCGTTCCGCACGCTGCCGCGACACTGGAGATTACCCCAGGTCGGGACGATGTCCCAAACCGAAAACGCGGTTCGCGGTGTGACGTGCATCGAGTCGTGCGCAGCAGCGCACGAGAACGCTCTGGGTGACGCCGTAGCGGCGTCAGTCGTCGGTCAGCGTCATGTGCACGCCGCCGACGAGTGCTGCGGTGATGTTGTACAGGAAAGCCATGATCGTGGCGATCGCCGTCAACAAGACAATGTTACAGATGCTGATCAGAGTCGCCAGCGAGATGACGCGCGGGAACTCGACGAACTGCGTGAGGTTGACGTCGCTCTGCGGCCCGACGGCGTCCTTCACGAAGTCCTGGATGGTGGTGAACACGCCGAGGCTGTTCAGCACCGACCAGAACACCGCGGTGGCGACCACCGTCATGATCGCGACCGCCACGGCCAGCAGGAACGCCAGCTTCATGACGGACCAGGGGTCCACACGAGAGATGGCGAGGCGCACCCGGCGCGGTCCGGCCGGAGCAGAGCGAGGTGCCTCGGGAGTCGGCTCCGACGGTGTCCGAGGCGCAGCACCCGTGGCCTGCGGCGTGGCCGGAGTGGCCGTTCCGCGCACTCCGGCCGCCGTGTAGTGCATCTCGGGCCGAGCGGTGGTCTCGTTCGCGGGCGTTGCCGGCCGCGCGTCGTCGTCGGGCATTATCGACGTCACTTTCTTGGCTGCGCTGCGGGCCGCGTCGAGGGCAGCCTGAGCTGCCTTCATCGCGCCTGCTCGGACGCCGTCTGCACCTTCCGACGTCGCGGTGGGTGGTGCCGGCGGAGCGGTCGGTGCCGAGACGCGGTTCCACGACTTCGCGGTGGCGTCGGACACCGGAGCCGGGACGTCGGACTTCGACGAGTCGACACCGGAACCAGCTACGGGCTCGCTGCCCGTCGGCGTGGTCGGAGCGGAGGGTGCGGGCGGGGTGGCCTGCTCGGGCGAAGCCGAAGCGGCCGGCTTGGCCGGTGCGGCCGGGGCCGCTGGCACGGCCGGAGCCGCAGGAGCGGCCGGCTTGGAATCCTTGCCTGCGCGGCCCGCTTCGTACGCGGAACGCCAGACCCCACCCGTCGTCGGGATGCTCGACGCCTCCGGTGCCGGCGCCACCGGTGCCGCACCAGGCCCAGGACGCTTCGTCGACGGGGCAGGAACCGCGGCCGGCGGGTCGGCGTCCTCGCTCGCCGCACCAGAGCCACTCGGGGCGGCGCCGGTCTCGGCGGCGTCAGCCTTCGTCGACGCCGAGCTCTTGCTCGCGGTCGCCTCCGCCTGCTTCGGGTCGGGGGTCTCGGCCGAAGCCTGCTCCCCGGTCACCTCCTTGCGATCCCTGGTGATCTCCAGGTCCTCGTCGAGGTCGGGCGACGCCGTGCGCACGGGCCCGCTCTTGTCACTCGTCATCAGCTGTCCTCGCGTCCGGTGCTGTCCTCAGGGGTGCTCGGAACTTCATCAGGGGTCGGAGTCTCTTCCACGGTAACCCGCTCGGCGGAGTCGCCGTCGGAGATCTCGTCCACAGCACCTGTCGCATCGCCCGCGTCCTCACGCTCCGCGTTGCGCGCGACGGCGATAATCCTGTCGCCCTTGTCCGGCTTTGCGAAGGTTACCCCCTGCGTGTTCCGGCCGGTGAGGTTAACTTCGGCGACCGCGGAACGCACGATCTTGCCGCGCTCCATGATGACCAGCACCTCGTCGTCGGCATACGTGACCAGTGCGCCCACGAGGTCACCGCGTGCCTCTACGAGGTTGGCGACCTTGATACCGAGACCACCACGGCCCTGGACCCGGTACTCCGAGATGCGGGTGCGCTTCGCGAAACCGCCCTCGGTGACGACGAAGAGGTCGGCTCCGTCGATGACCACGGCGGCGGAGAGCAGCTCGTCGTCCTCCCGGAACTTCATCCCCGTGACGCCCGAGGTGGCACGGCCCAGCGGGCGGATCGACTCGTCGTCCGCATGGAAGCGGATCGACTGGCCCTTGCGGGAGACGAGGATGAGGTCGTCGTCAGCGTTCACGAGGCGGGCCGAGACGAGCTCGTCCGCGGCGCCGGCCTCGTCCTCCCGCAGGTTGATCGCGATGAGGCCACCGGATCGCGGTGAGTTGTACTCGCTCAGACGGGTCTTCTTCACGAGCCCGCGCCGCGTGGCGAGGACCAGGTACTCAGCGGCCTCGTAGTCGGGGATGTCGAGGACCTGGGCGATCTTCTCACCGGGCTGGAAGGCCAGCAGGTTCGCGACGTGCTGACCCTTGGAGTCACGGCCACCCTCGGGCAGCTCGTAACCCTTGGCGCGGTAGACCCGGCCCAGGTTGGTGAAGAACAGCATCCAGTGGTGGGTCGTCGTCGTGAAGAAGTGGTCCACGATGTCGTCCTCGCGCAGCTGCGCGCCGCGCACACCCTTGCCGCCGCGCTTCTGCGAGCGGTAGTTGTCCGTGCGAGTCCGCTTGGCGTAACCGCCACGCGTGATGGTGACGACCACGTCCTCCTCGGGGATGAGGTCCTCCATCGACATGTCGCCGTCGTACGGAAGGATCGTCGTGCGGCGCTCGTCGCCCCAGCGCTCGGTCACCTCGTTGAGCTCGTCGCCCACGATGGCCCGCTGGCGCGCCGGCGTGGCGAGGATGTCCAGGTAGTCGTCGATCGCGAGCCGCAGCTTGGCGTGCTCGTCGAGGATCTTCTGTCGTTCGAGCGCCGCCAGTCGACGCAGCTGCAGCGCCAGGATCGCGTTCGCCTGCAGCTCGTCGATCGTGAGCAGCTCCATCAGGCCCGTGCGTGCTTCGTCCGCGTCGGGGGAGCGGCGGATCAGCGCGATGACCTCGTCGAGCGCGTCGAGGGCCTTGAGGTAGCCCTCGTAGATGTGGATCTGGTCCTGCGCCTCCTTGAGGAGGTACTCGGTGCGCCGGCGCACGACCTCGATCTGGTGCGTGGTCCAGTGGCGCACGAACGCGTCGATGCTCAGCGTGCGGGGCACCTCGTCGACCAGCGCCAGCATGTTCGCGCTGAAGTTCTCCTGCAGCGGCGTGTGCTTGTAGAGGTTGTTCAGCACCACCTTCGCCACGGCGTCGCGCTTGAGGACGATCACGAGGCGCTGGCCGGTGCGGCCGGACGTCTCGTCGCGGATGTCCGCGATGCCGTTGATCCGGCCGTCGTTGACGAGGTCGGCGATCTTCGACGCCAGGTTGTCCGGGTTCACCATGTACGGCAGCTCGGTCACCACCAGGCAGATCCGGTTCTGGATCTCCTCGACGCTGACGACCGCACGCATCGTGATGGAGCCACGTCCCGTGCGGTAGGCGTCCTCGATGCCCTTGTGCCCGAGGATCTGCGCGCCGGACGGGAAGTCCGGGCCCTTGATGCGCTCCAGGAGTGCCTCGAGCAGCTCCTCGCGGGAGGCGTCGGGGTTGGCCAGGTGCCACCGCACGCCGTCGACGACCTCCCGCAGGTTGTGCGGCGGGATGTTCGTCGCCATCCCGACCGCGATGCCGGCCGACCCGTTGACCAGGAGGTTCGGGATGCGCGACGGCAGGACCACCGGCTCCTGGGTCCGCCCGTCGTAGTTCGGCCGGAAGTCGACGGTGCCCTTCTCGATGTCGCGCACCATCTCGAGGGCGAGCGGCGCCATCTTGCACTCGGTGTACCGCGGGGCGGCGGCCGGGTCGTTGCCGGGCGAGCCGAAGTTGCCCTGGCCCGCGACCAGCGGGTAGCGCAGCACCCAGTCCTGGACCAGGCGTACCAGGGTGTCGTAGATGGAGGTGTCGCCGTGGGGGTGGTACTTACCCATGACGTCGCCCACGACACGCGAGCACTTGGAGTACGCGCGGTCCGGGCGGTAGCCGCCGTCGTACATCGCGTAGATGACGCGGCGGTGGACCGGCTTGAGGCCGTCCCGCACGTCGGGCAGCGCGCGGCCCACGATCACGCTCATCGCGTAGTCGAGGTACGACCGCTGCATCTCGAGCTGAAGGTCGACCTGCTCGACACGGCCGTGGTGCACCGCTACTCGGGCGTCCTCCATCGGAATGCCGTCGTCGGAGTTCTCCACGCCGGGGGTCTCGTCCGTCACCGTCTGTACTTCCTCTCCACGCCGGTGGGCGTGTCACTTCGTCTCCTGGGCCGCCATGTCCGTGTCCGACGCCGGCCGCCCGGGTGGGCGGTCGTGCCGGGGCGCGCGAGCTTGTCGCTCGCGAGCTCATCCCTCAGCTGGCTCTACCCACGTTGATATCCTGCGGGGCTCGCAAGCTCGCTCCTCAGATATCAAGGAACCGCACATCCTTGGCGTTGCGCTGGATGAACGTGCGGCGGGACTCGACGTCCTCGCCCATGAGCACCGAGAAGATCTCGTCGGCCGCGGCCGCGTCGTCCATGGTCACCTGCAGCAGCGTCCGGTGGTCCGGGTCCATCGTGGTGTCCCAGAGCTCGGAGTAGTCCATCTCGCCCAGGCCCTTGTACCGCTGGATCCCGTTGTCCTTCGGGATCCGCTTGCCCTGTGCGGTGCCGGCCTCGAGGAACGCGTCGCGCTCCCGGTCCGAGTACACGTAGTCGTGCGGGGCGTTGCTCCACTTGATCCGGTACAGCGGCGGCTGCGCGAGGTACACGTGACCGTGCTCGATGAGCGGGCGCATGTAGCGGAACAGCAGGGTGAGCAGCAGGGTGCAGATGTGCTGGCCGTCGACGTCGGCGTCGGCCATGAGCACGATCTTGTGGTACTTGAGCTTCGAGATGTCGAAGTCCTCGCCGATACCCGTGCCGAACGAGGTGATCAGCGCCTGGACCTCCGCGTTGGACAGCGCCTTGTCGAGCCGCGCGCGCTCCACGTTCAGGATCTTGCCGCGCAGCGGGAGGATCGCCTGGTTGTGTGGGTTGCGCCCGCGCACCGCGGAACCGCCGGCCGAGTCACCCTCGACGACGTAGATCTCGCACTCGTCGGGGAACCGCGACTGGCAGTCCCTGAGCTTGCCAGGCATACCGCCGCCGTTCAGGACGCCCTTTCGACGGGTCGCCTCGCGCGCCTTGCGTGCCGCGATGCGGGCCTGCGAGGCAGAGATCGCCTTGCGGATGACGTCACGTGCCTCGTTCGGGTGCGCGTCGAACCAGTCGACGAGCTGCTCGCGCACCACGCGCTGCACGAAAGTCTTGGCCTCCGTGTTGCCGAGCTTCGTCTTGGTCTGGCCCTCGAACTGCGGCTCGCCGAGCTTCACGGAGATGACGGCGGTGAGGCCTTCCCGGATGTCGTCACCCGTGAGGTTCTCGTCCTTCTCCTTGATGATGTTCTTGTCCCGTGCGTAGCTGTTGACCAGCGTGGTCATCGCCGCACGGAAGCCTTCCTCGTGCGTCCCGCCCTCGGTGGTGGAGATCGTGTTCGCGAACGTGTGCACCGACTCGCTGTAGGCGCTGGTCCACTGCAGAGCGACCTCGACGGCGATCTTGCGCTCCGTGTCCTCGCTCTCGAACGAGATCACGTCCGGGTGGATGAGCTCGACGCGCTTCGCGGAGTTGAGGTGGTGGACGTAGTCCATCAGACCGTTGTCGTACTTGTACGTGACGGTGCGCCAGCCGTCCGACTCCGAGCCGGGCTCCTGTCCGTCGGCCGACGACCCGCTCTCGGCGGCGACCACGTCGTCCGCGGCCGCCTCGCGCTCGGCACCCGTCACCTCGTCGGTGGCGGACGAATGGCCGGCGCGCTCGTCGGTGAGCGTGATCTTCAGGCCCTTGTTGAGGAACGCGTACTGCTGGAACCGGGCACGCAGCGTCTCGAAGTCGTACTCGGTGGTCTCGAAGATCGTCCCGTCGGCCCAGAACGTCTGGGTGGTGCCGGTGCCCTCGTCGGGGCCGAGCGGCTCGAGCCGCTCCACGCCCGTGATCGGGTTGCCGCCGTCGGTGTACTCCTGGCGCCAGTTGTACCCGTCGCGGCGGACCTCCGACACGAACCGGTAGCTCAGCGCGTTCACCACGGACATGCCGACGCCGTGCAGGCCGCCGGACACGGCGTAGCCGCCGCCGCCGAACTTGCCGCCCGCGTGCAGGATGGTCATGACGACCTCGAGCGTGGGCTTGCCCTCTGTCGGGTGCATCGCGACCGGGATGCCTCGGCCGTCGTCGGTGACGCGCACACCACCGTCCGGCAGCAGCCGGACGTCGATCTCCGTGGCGTGGCCCGCGAGGGCCTCGTCCACAGCGTTATCCACAATCTCGTACACAAGGTGGTGGAGCCCACGCTCACCGGTCGATCCGATATACATGCCCGGTCGCTTACGAACGGCCTCGAGACCTTCCAGGACTGTGATGTTCCCGGCGTCGTAGCCGCCGTCGATTCGCTCTGTCACGGGCGGGGTTGCTCCTCGTCTTTCAGGCACACGATGTGCACGACGACGGATGTACCAGCGGCTGCACGAGCGGCTCGGACCCACCTGGGTTCATGCCTTGCTCGGGTGCTGACGTACGATCCGACGGCTCGTCGGTGCTCAGCGTTCCGGGCCTCAGGACGATCCTGGGACCCGGCGCGGTTGACCCCCTCATACTACCTTCTGAGCGGCGAAAACCCGGGATCCGAGGCCGTTTGTAGCCACTCCTCCACAACCTTTCTCCACAGGGTGATTTTTGCACTCCTGAAGGGGTCCTGAGAGGGCCGCCAGGCACTCCGCCGGACCGACCTCGACTCCCTGATCGAGGTCGGGGGACGCACCACCACCGAGGCTCGCACACGTGTTCGCCACCGCCGGCCGGACATCCTCCGGAGGGTCCGCGAAGCGTCATGCCAGGGGCTGCCGAAGGTTAGCCAATTTACGGGCAGAGGGTGACATTTCGTTGATTTGCCGTTTTCTGCTCTAATAGCGCCGACCGGTCATTTGCGCAACTTGCGCCCAGTCTCTCTCGAAGGACTTCACAGTGAAGAAACTTCTCGCGGGCGGCGCCCTCGCCGCACTCACCCTCGGCGGCATCGTCGTCGGCGCGACCTCCGCGTCCGCTCACATCCCCGGAGCCGAAGCGGGCTGCGACGCCGCAGCCGGCGTCTCGTTCGTCTCTGCCACGGCCAACATGTACCCCGCCGGCGCCTCGGTCGTCGTCACCATCGACGGCGCAGAGGTCGAGTCCGGTACGTTCGAGGAGGTCGGCTACAAGTCCGGCCAGAACCAGCCGCAGTACGAGTACAGCTACGCGAACAAGTGGGACACCCTCGACGCGACGGTGGCGCACACCTGGACCGTCTCGTACGACTCTCCTGACGGCCAGGGCGTCGAGGACTTCGGCGGGACCATCGAGCCGTGCGTCACGGCCGTGCCGACCCCGGAGCCGTCGCCGAGCGAGCCCCCCGTCACGGAGCCCGAGCCCTCGGAGGAGCCGTCCGTGGCGCCCACCGACGAGGCATCCGTCCCGCCGGCTCCCGTGCCGTCCGACGAGCCGTCAGCTTCGCCCAGCCCTGCCGCTGAGGAGCCCCCGGTGCTCGCCGCGACCGGTGCGACCGTCGGTGGCGCTGTCGCGTTCGCCGCGCTGCTCGCCGCCGGTGGCGTCGCCCTGGTCTGGGCCCGCAAGCGCATGCAGAGCGCGTGACCACGTAGTACCTGGCTGACCCTCGGCGCAGCTGAGCGAGGAAGGGCTCCCCGGCAGAAGCCGGGGAGCCCTTTGCACTTCCTTCCGCGGACACGACGTGCGCCGGTGCACGAGGTCGGAGGGCGGGACCGACGAGGTCAGCCCCAGGTGTCGCGCGGGCCCGGGCCGCGCACGGAGCGTGGGCCCTTGCGGAATCCGGGGCCGGCAGGGCCGAGCACTGTGACCTCCTCGACCACGCCCTCGCCGATCTCCTCGGCCATGCGCCTGCGCAGCGTGGGTACGAGCAGCCGGAGCTGGGTCGCCCAGGCCGTCGAGTCCGCGCGGACCACGAGCACCTTGTCCTCGAAGGTCTCCGGTGTGCAGTGGTCGGCGATCTCGGGACCCACCACCTCGCGCCACCGGCCCATCACCCCACCCACCGAGACGTCCTCGGTCCAGCCCTTCTCGCGCAGCAGTCGCCCGACGAGCGTGCCGAGCAGCTGAGGATCGCGGGCGCCCGGGCCCGATCCGCTCGACCGCGGCTCGGCCAGGGGAGACCTGCGTGACGGCGATCCCGGCCGCAGACCGCGTGCTCGAGCCGCGGCCTTGGCCCGGTTCAGAGCGGCGCGCGCCACCTCGGAGGGTGGTGTCAAAGAGGGCTCAGAGTTATCCACAGGCCCCTGTGGAGAGTTGTCAGTCACGAGTCACCGTCCCGGGTTCCACGTGAAACCGTACGCCGTCCAGGGCAGTGGGAATGTCCTCGGCCACGGCTGCCGTCACCAGTACCTGGCGAGCCGGCAGCACCAGGTCGGTGAGCCGTTGCCTGCGCCTGACGTCGAGCTCGGCGAACACATCGTCGAGGATCAGGACGGGATCGGCGTCGGTACCGAGCTCCGGGTCCCAGAAAGCGGGTGAATCCGCCGAATTCTGCGGATCTCCGCCGAGGAGTCGGAATGATGCGAGGCGCAGCGCGAGCGCGAACGACCAGGACTCGCCGTGACTCGCGTAGCCCTTGGCCGGCAACCCGCCGAGCGTCAGGACGAGGTCGTCGCGGTGTGGGCCGACCAGGCTCACTCCTCGTTCCAGCTCCTGCGGTCGGGCTGTGACCAGGGCCTCCAGCAGCATGTCGCGCAGCTGTCCGACATCGGCAAAGTTATCCCCAGTCCCTGTGGACAACTCCGGTGGATTGCCCGCCGAAAGGGCGGGCAGCGACGACCGGTACGCGATCTCCGCGTCCCCGTCTGCGTCGCTCACCTGCTCGTACGCGGCGGCGACCGCAGGGCGCAGCACCTCGACCAGCTGAATTCGCAACGACAGGATCTCCGCGCCGAGCTCGGCGAGCCGCGCGTCCCAGACGTCGAGGGTCGCGAGCTCCGCAGCAGCACTCTCCGCCCTCGACGAGCCACCAGACCTTCGTGCTGCTCGCGCCGACTTGAGCAGTGCGGACCGCTGCTTGAGCACCCGCTCGTAGTCCGAGAGCACAGCGGACACCCTCGGCATCATCAGGACCAGCAGCTGGTCCATGAACCGCCGTCGGCCGTCCGGCTCTCCCTTGACCAGGGCGAGGTCCTCAGGGGCGAAGAGCACCGTGCGCAACACCCCAAGCACGTCCCGAGCCCGCACCGCCTGGCCCCTGTTGATACGTGCACGGTTCGCCTTGCCCTGGGTGATCTCCAGCTCGACGGTGCTCGCCCGGTCCCCGCGGACGATCCGCGTCCGCACGACGGCGCGGTCGGCGCCTGACCGGATGAGCGGCGCGTCGGTGGCCACTCGATGGGAACCTAGCGTCGCGACATAGCCGATCGCCTCGACGAGGTTGGTCTTGCCCCGGCCGTTGCGCCCTACGAACGCGTTGACCCCGGGTTCGAGCACCACGTCGGCCGAGGCGTACGACCGGAAGTCCAGCAGGGAGAGGTGGGAGACGTACATCGGTAGGTGATCGTACGTCCCGCGCGCTACTCGGCCGACTTCACCGCGTGCCCACCGAACTGCTGACGCAGCGCGGCGACCGCCTTCATGGCAGGCGACTGCTCCTGGCGGGAGGCGAAGCGGGCGAACAGCGCGGCCGAGATGACGGGCAGCGGAACCGCCAGGTCGATTCCCTCGTCCACGGTCCACCGGCCCTCGCCGGAGTCGTCGACCCAGTCGTCCAGGAGGGCGAGCTTCGGGTCCTGCTCGAGCGCCTTGACCATGAGGTCGAGGAGCCAGGACCGTACGACGGTGCCGCGGCTCCAGGCCTTCATCGTGCCGTGCACGTCGGAGATGATGTCGGACTTGGCCGCGAGCAGCTCGTAACCCTCTGCGTATGCCTGCATGAGGCCGTACTCGATGCCGTTGTGGACCATCTTGGCGTAGTGACCGGCGCCGACGCCGCCCGCGTGGACGAAGCCCTCCTCGCGGGGGCCTTCCGGGCGCAGCGCGTCGAAGACCGGCATGACCGACTCGACGTCGGCGGCAGCGCCACCGACCATCAGGCCGTAGCCGTTCTCCAGCCCCCAGACGCCACCGCTCACACCGACGTCGAGGTAACCGATGCCGTTCTTGGCGAGCTCGGCGGCACGCTCCTGGTCCTCGACGTAGTGCGAGTTGCCGCCCTCGATCACGATGTCGCCCTCGTCGAGGATCTCGGCGAGCTGGTCGAGCACACCGCGCGTCGGCTCGCCGGCGGGAACCATCACCCAGACGACCCGCTTGTCCTCCGGAAGGGCAGCTGCCAGGTCAGCGAGCGTGGGGACGTCCGAGACCTCCGGCCGCGGGTCGAACCCGGTGACCTCGATGCCGCCCTTGCGCAGGCGGGCCCGCATGTTGTTGCCCATCTTGCCCAGGCCGACCAGGCCGATGTGGGTGACCATGTGCGTGATTCCTCCAGGTCGATCGACGGGCTCGCTCGTGGCGGCCGTCCTTGCTGCAGGCTGGCTGTCCAACCTGACGGTTGTGGGCTGTGGATAACGGGGCGGTCCGCTGGAGAGCCCCGAGCCGTCAGCCCGTGAAGCGGATCGGGACCAGCAGGTACCGGTAGGCGGAGTCGTCCTCGCCGTCCAGGCTGCCCTGGCCGGTGAACTCGACCGGCTTGTTGGGGTGCGTGAACGAGAGCCGGACGAAGTCGGTGCCCAGCGCGCCGAGCCCGTCGAGCAGGAACTGCGGGTTGAACGCCACGGCGATGTCCTCGCCCACCAGCACGGCCTCCAGCGCCTCGGACGCCTGCGCGTCGTCACCGTGCCCGGCATCCAGCACGACCTGGCCGTCGCTGAACGAGAGACGGATCGGCGTGTTGCGCTCCGCAACCAGGCTCACGCGCTTCGCGGCCTCGATCAGAGGTGCTGTCGCGACCACGGCATGGATCGGCGTGCTGTCGGGGAAGAGCCGGCGGACGGCGGGGTAGTCGCCCTCGACGAGCTGCGAGGTCGTCTGGCGGCCGCCGGCCTCGAAACCCACAAGGTCGAGACCCTGGCCTGTGGACAACCCGACGTTCACGAGCCCGCCCGAGCCGAGCGACTTCGCGACGTCGTTCAGCGTGCGAGCTCGGATGAGTGCCACCGCGGAGAAGCCAGGGGTGGCCGGGGTCCAGGTGAGCTCGCGAAGTGCCAGGCGGTAGCGGTCCGTGGAGAGCAGCGTGATGCGTTCGCCCTCGATCTCCACGCGCACACCGGTCAGCAGCGGCAGGGTGTCGTCACGGCTCGCCGCGACAGTCACCTGGGCGACGGCGTGCGTGAACGCGTCGCCGGATACCGTCCCGCTGACCTCTGGGAGGCCGGGCAGGGCCGGGTACTCGTCCACAGGCATGGTGAGGAGCGTGAACCGGCTCGCACCACAGGTGACGACGACCTTGTTGCCCTCAAGGGCGACATCCACCGGCTTGTTGGGCAGTGCCCGCGAGATCTCGGCCAGCAGGCGGCCCGAGACCAGGACCGTGCCTGGTTCTGCCACCTCGGCGGGAATCTCGGACCGCGCGGACGTCTCGTAGTCAAAGCTGGCCAGGTTGATGACGCCCTGAGCGTCTGCCTCGATGCGGACACCGGCAAGGACTGGAGCCGGCGGACGCGTGGGGAGCGTGCGAGCGGTCCACGTCACGGCATCGGCGAGGACGTCGCGCTCGACCCTGAACTTCATGCCGTTGCATCTCCTCTTGTTCCTGGACTGTCGAGGGAAACCCTACGCGAGTTGCCGAGCGCGTGGCACTCGAGCGGCACAGGTTGTGGATGGACTTCGTGCGGGGCTTAGTACTAATGTTCGATGAGGTGTGCCGAACGCCCGGACCGCCTTATGAAGGCGCGTGGATTCCCTCTTAGAGATAGATGTCGTAGTCGTAGTAGGGGTTGTGGATTCTGGGGATATCAGGTCTTCGTGCAGGTCAGAGGCCGTTTTCTCCTGTGGAGGAGCTGTGGGCCCAACTGTGCAAGAACTGGGGGCACTTGTGGACGCTCGATTTGTACACACAGGCTGTCCACCGATTCGAGGGTCCCCGCCCACAGAAAATGGCCCGTCGTCCACAGCCGTCCACAGCCTTGTCCCCAGGTGTGTATTGGCAGGTCAGGGTCATGAGCCAAGTTCTGCACAGCGGGCATGCACAGGGCTGGGGACGAGCCGAGCGGATCCGCGGCAACCCGCCGTTCCACGTGTGGATAGAGCTGTGGAGGTGCAGATATGCAACACCCCCGTGCACCGGTCGGGCTGTGCACAGGGGTGGGGACAGGTGCGAAAAGTAGCGCGTCGTCCGATTTCAGAACGCCGCGCGAAGATTTCTCGGATCAGCCGCGCTGCTGCTGCTTGATCCGGCTCGTGAGCTCGGTGACCTGGTTGTAGGTCGAGCGGCGCTCCGCCATCTGGCCCGCGATCTTCTTGTTCGCATGCATGACGGTGGTGTGGTCGCGCCCGCCGAACTGCTGGCCGATCTTGGGCAGTGACAGGTCCGTGAGCTCGCGGCACAGGTACATGGCGATCTGCCGGGCGGTCACGAGCACGCGCGACCGGGACGAGCCGCACAGGTCGTCGATGGTCAGACCGAAGTACGCGGCGGTCTGTGCGATGACGACGGCCGGCGTGATCTCCGCGGTGTCGTCGTCATCGGTGATGAGGTCCTTGAGGACGATCTCCGCCAGCGCCAGGTCGACCTGCTGGCGGTTGAGGTTGGCGAACGCGGTGACGCGGATCAGCGCACCCTCCAGCTCGCGGATGTTCGTCGAGATCCGCGAGCCGATGTAGGAGAGGACCTCCGCCGGCACGTCGAGGTGCTCGCTCGCCGCCTTCTTCCGCATGATCGCGATGCGGGTCTCGAGGTCGGGGGGCTGGACATCGGTGATGAGGCCCCACTCGAAGCGGGAGCGCAGACGGTCCTCGAAGCCGTTGAGCTGCTTCGGTGGGACGTCCGACGTGATCACCACCTGCTTGTTGGCGTTGTGCAGCGCGTTGAAGGTGTGGAAGAACTCCTCCATCGTCTGTTCCTTGCCCTGCAGGAACTGGATGTCGTCGATGAGGAGCACGTCGACGTCGCGGTACCGGCGCTGGAACGCACCTGCCTTGCCCTCGCCGATGCTGTTGATGAAGTCGTTGGTGAACTCCTCCGAGTTCACGTATCGCACCCGGATGTGCGGGTAGAGGTTGTGGACGTAGTGCCCGATGGCGTGCATCAGGTGGGTCTTGCCGAGTCCTGAGTCGCCGTAGATGAAGAGCGGGTTGTACGCCTTGGCGGGTGCCTCGGCCACGGCGACGGCGGCCGCGTGAGCGAACCGGTTGGACGAACCGATGACGAACGTCTCGAAGATGTACTTCGGGTTCAGCCGGGTGGGCTCGGCCGACGGCTTCGGCGCCGGCTGCGGGGCGACAGGCATCTGCGCCTGCTCGGGCTCCGGCGGCTCGTGCTCGAGCGAGAGAGTTGCCGGCCCTGAGATCTGCGAGGGTCCGGCGAGCGTACGGCTGCTCAGCTCGGGATCCACGGTGATGCCGAAGCGCACGTCCCGCCCGAGGACCGACGACATCGCGGAGACGAGGTCGTCGCGAACCGCGGTCTCCAGATAGGTACGGGTCTGCTCATGGGGTACGGCGATGAAGACCATGTCGTCCAGCACGGCCATCGGCTTGGCCAGACGGATGAAGGCGAGCTGCCGAGGGCTCATGTCGGGCCGGGCCTCGAGCGCCGTCAGGGTCTGTGCCCAGACGTCGCCGATGTTCTCGTCCGGGTTGGCCACTGGCTTTCCTTCGTCTTGTGCGCGGGGTCCTGCGGGTGCTGGGGGTGTCTTGGAGTCTGCCATGATGGAGCACCGCCCACACAGTTGTCCACAGGTTGTGGATTGTCAGGATCACCGCTGGACAGGTGATACAGGGGCAGGTCACGAGGCTCACGTGCGGTCCCGTCGAGGCGCCCGATGTGGCGCGTCCGACACGCATGATCCCGCCGTTCTGGTTTGACCCGGAGGGCCTCGGCGGCGTAACGTCATACAGCCGTTCCAGGTACTTCTGCGCGCCCACATATGGATTCGGGTCATGTCCTTCGACGTCGACCACGACCAGTGGAGCAGGCCCCCGGGTCGGCGAGGCCGATCGCTGTATCGACCGGCCGACATTCACTGCATCGTCGAGGACAGACGGTGTGCCTACCCCGACGTTCTTGGAGTACCTCGTGAGCAAGCGGACCTTCCAGCCGAACACCCGCCGGCGTGCAAAGACCCACGGTTTCCGGCTGCGCATGCGCACCCGCGCCGGCCGCGCCATCCTGGCGGACCGTCGCCGCAAGGGTCGCGCCGAGCTCTCAGCCTGAGCCATGTTGCCCGCGGCGCACCGACTGCGCCGTACCGTCGACTTTGAGCGGACGGTGCGCCGCGGCACGCGTGCAGGTCGATCGACCGTGGTGGTTCACCTCCTGGTACCGGACGAGAACGTCTCGGACCGAGGATCGGGAACTCCACAGGTCGGTTTTGTCGTTTCCAAGGCTGTGGGCAACTCCGTGCAGCGCAATCTGGTGAAGCGTCGGCTCCGCGCCGCCGCGGCCGGGCAGCTCTCGGTTCTGCCGAGCACCGCCCGAGCCGTCGTGCGCGCACTACCGCCGTCGTCGGCCGCAACATATGCCGATCTTGAACGCGACCTCGACTCCTGCTTGCGCCGTGCGGTCGCACGCGCCACCGGAGACGGGAAGAGATGACCACCGCCCCCGCACCCGAGGGTGAGGCAGCGTCGCGCGAGCCCTCGTTGATCGGCAGGCTCCCGGTGACCCTCCTCGTGGGGATGGTGCGCTTCTACCAGGCGTTCATCAGCCCGATGAGCCCTCCGAGCTGCAAGTACTACCCCTCCTGCTCGCAGTACACCTTGATCGCCTTGCGTCGTCACGGTGCCGTGCGCGGGCTGGGTCTCGCGCTGTGGCGCCTGCTGCGGTGCAACCCGTGGAGTCTCGGTGGCGTCGACGACGTGCCGCCCGTGCGCGGCACGCACACACACGCCGAGGGCTGACCTGCCCCGGCCCTGTCGCCGGCACGGCACCCGCACCCACCCGCAGACTTTGCGTCACCGACTCTGGAGCTTCTTGACCGATGGACTTCTTCGCTTTTCTCTACCCGATCGAATGGGTCGTGGCCTGGATCATCTACGGGTCGCACTGGCTCTTCACGACGCTCGGCATGTCGGCAGGTCCAGGTACGGCGTGGGTGCTGTCGATCGTCGCTCTGGTGATCGTCATACGGATCGTGCTGATCCCGCTGTTCTTCAAGCAGATCAAGGCCTCGCGCGGGATGCAGATGATCCAGCCCGAGCTCCAGGCCGTGCAGAAGAAGTACAAGGGCAAGACCGACCCGGCGTCTCGCGAGAACATGACGCGCGAGACCATGGAGCTGTACCGGAAGCACGGGACGAACCCGTTCGCGTCCTGCATGCCGATCCTGCTCCAGTCGCCGATCTTCTTCGCGCTGTTCCGCGTGCTGAACGGCCTGAAGGCGATCTCTGAGGGCAACGCCGACCCCATCGGGCCGATCACCCAGTCGGTGGCCGGTGACATCGAGTCGTCGACGCTCTTCGGTGCGCAGCTCAGCGACGTCTTCCTGCAGACCGACTCGTGGGTCTCCCGCGCCGTCGTCATCGCGCTGATCGTCGCGATGAGCGTCACGACCTTCACCACGCAGCGCCAGCTCACGATGAAGAACATGCCTCCGGCGGCCCTCGAGGGCCCGATGGCGCAGACGCAGAAGCTCATGCTCTACATGCTGCCCATCGTCTTCGCGATCTCGGGCGTGAACTTCCCGGTGGGTGTCCTCATCTACTGGACGGTGACCAACCTCTGGTCCATGGGTCAGCAGTACTACACGATCAAGCGCATGCCGACGCCTGGCTCCATCGCGGAGAAGCAGATGAAGGAGCGCCAGGCAGCGAAGGCCGCCAAGCGCGCCGCCAAGTCCGGCGCGGTGATCGAGGACGCGACCCCCGTGGTGGAGCAGCCCAAGAGCGGCCAGCGCGTGCAGCCCAAGCGCAAGGACCGGCAGAAGGGCGCGCCGTCCCCGCGTCCCGCCGTCGCGCAGTCGGCACCGCAGGACGCCGTCCCGGAGACGACGTCTGAATCGGCCCCCGGCAAGCAGTCCAGCTCGAAGCCCAAGCAGGCCGGTACGACGCCGGCGAAGCAGCCGGGCTCGAAGCCGAAGCCGTCCGGCACGGCGCCCGGGTCCACCCCGACGGCGTCGAGCAAGCGCAAGCAGAAGAAGTAGGAGGAAGGCACGATGAACGCGAGCACAGGTACGGCTACACCTGAGCCCGAGGCTCCTGTCGTGGATCCAGAGGACCGGACCAAGCGCCTCGAAGAAGAGGGCGAGATCGCGGCCGACTACCTCGAGGAGTTCCTCGACATCGCCGACCTTGACGGCGACATCGACCTCGATATCAAGCACGATCGTGCCGCGGTCGAGGTGGTGGCCGACGACCCCAGGTCGCTGGCCCACCTCATCGGAAGCGAGGGCGAGGTGCTCGACGCCATGCAGGAGCTCACGCGCCTGGCGGTACAGACCCGCACAGGGGAGCGCAGCCGGCTGATGCTCGACATCGGCGGTTACCGGGCCGCTCGCCGCGCCGACCTCACGCGGATCGCAGAGGCTGCGGTGGAGCAGGTGCGCAGCTCTGGCGAGGAGGTCGAGCTCGAGCCGCTCAACGCGTTCGAGCGCAAGGTGGTGCATGACGCGGTGGCGGCCGCCGGGCTGGTCAGTGACTCGCGTGGTGTGGAGCCCGAGCGGTATGTGGTGGTTCAGCCGGCGGGGACGTCGGCAGCGGTCACCGACTGAACTATCGGCCTCGACCGAGGGCCGGTGTGCGTCCCCGAGGACGTGCACCGGCCCTCGGTTTGTTTGGCTACTTCGACAGCGACTGGAGGACGAGACGTGGAGGGTTCGGACGTGGCGGCACAGGAGATGCCCGGCGGAGACACTGTGGTGCCCGACGGCGACACGCTCGGTACGAGCGACAGCGTCAAGGCGTTCCTGGGCGATGCGTACGACGGCGTCGCCCACTACGCCGAGATGCTCCGTGACCAGGGCGAGCTTCGAGGCCTGATCGGGCCTCGCGAGGTGCCGCGCATCTGGGAGCGGCACATCCTGAACTCCGCCGCGGTCGTACCGTTCCTCCCGACCTCGGGATCGGTGGCCGACATCGGATCAGGCGCAGGGCTGCCAGGCGTGGTGCTGGCGCTGATGCGCCCGCAGCTCGAGGTGATCCTCGTCGAACCGATGGAACGACGGACGACGTGGCTGTCCGAGGTGGTGGCCGAACTCGGCCTGACGAACGTCGAGGTGAAACGCGGCCGGGCGGAGGAGTATCACGGCGCGTTCGAGGTCGACGCCGTGACATCCCGAGCGGTGGCCGCACTGTCCAAGCTGGTTCGGCTGAGCATGCCGCTCGTCCGCGTGGGCGGGGAGATGGTGATCCTCAAGGGCCGCAGTGTCGCGGAAGAGATCGAACCAGCCCGCAAGGTCCTGCGGAAGTACGCGGCGGGTGATCCGGACATCCTTGAGGGTTCTACCGTCGAGGGTGTGGAGTCCACGACGATCGTGCGGGTGCGCCGGGGGAAGTAGTCCTCGCGAGGAGAATGTTTCACGTGGAACGGGAGCGGCCGCCCGAGGGTGGCCGCTCCCGTTCTGTTCGGAAGCGAGCAAGGTCCGCGTTATCCGAGGACTGCTGGGCGCGGCGGTCAAGACTCTCTCCGGACGACCGTGAGACCTCGCCGATAGCAGACGCTGACAGGGGAGTGCCATATGTGGCCCTCTTGCCGACGTGCGATGTCGTCGAGTCGGCCGGCTCGTTTCACGTGAAACCGACGATGGGTGCGGGGCTGTCGCGCGCGACCTGGGTCCAGCACCGGAGGGCTGTTTCACGTGAAACCTGACCGGCAGGCCACCCTCGGCGCCGGAACGAACACCGGGCACCTTTCGGGCTCGGCGCCGCCCAATCTCGGCACCGCGCACCGGACGGGCCTCAATACTGTCGAAGAGTGGAACCGATCACCGTGAGGTCGGCGTTTCGACGGCGCCGAACAGGTCGCCGACCTTAGCGTTACTCGCGTGTGCTTCTTCAGACGAAAGTCCAAGCGAGTAGCGGCAGCCAAGTCCGTTGCGGCGTCTGCTGCCTCCACAACGGTGCCCGGCTCGTCCGCTTCCGAACCGGCCTCCGTCCTGGCGGAGCCCGCAACGGGGGGAGTTCCGCCGGCTGCCACCGCGCCAGCCCTGGCGGCGCCCGTCACCGCAGTCGATGACCGGCTCGAATCGGATGCCGGCAGTGGGGAGGCGGATACCTCGCCCGCGCCTGACGGAGACCTGGCCAGTGTGCTGATCGAGGACGAGGGCCCGCCGGGACCTCCTGAATCCCGGGACGACCTCCAGGAACAGACTGTTGGTCCTGGCGACGAACCTCGCTCGCAGGCAGCGCTCGCAGGGCAGCCCGGAGGCGTCGGCAGCCACACGAATGGCCAAGCGCCCGAGGCGTCGGGACAGGTGGATGAGCTAGAGACTGCGGCAGCCGACAGACCCCGAGGCGCCGACAACGATCTGGATATCGGATCTGGGGACGCCAGCACCGCTGAGCCCGGAGCCGGTGCAGCAGGCCCAGATGCCGAGGGCCTTGGTGCGCCGGTGCCCGGCGTGGCCGAGGCAGAGCACGCCGAGCCGGCGGGAGTCGAACTTCCGGCAGTCGCGACGGCGACCGCCCGCGCGGAGAACCACGAAGTGCCGCCCATCTCGTCCGAGGACATGGCGCCGCCTCAGCCCGTGATCGCTGGTGACGCAACGCGGGACCAGGTCTGGGGCCAGGACCGTCCCGGTGATGAGGGCAAGAGCGGCGCCGCCCTGAGCGAGCTGATCGAGTCCGTGACGATGCCCGCTTCCGAGACCGAAGACCAGGAACCACACATGACCGCTGTGACGGAGTCGGCCGAACCGACCGAAGCGCTGGAGCCTGCCGTGGACCCCAGCACGACCGAGTGGGGGACCGGCGCGACGTCCGCCATCGATCCCGATCAGATGGAGGAACTGCCGTCCGACCGGCCTGTACCGGCCGACGCGATCCGTCGGGCGAGCGAGGCTCTCGACGCGGCGGTGAACGCCGCGCCCGCAGTCCTCGGACCGCTCACGCCGATCGACGATGACGAGTCGGTGGTTCTCGTGGACGCGGAATTCACACATTTCGACAGAGAAAGAGAGCCGGAGTCCGAGCCAGAAGACGTGGCCAACGATTACAGTGGCCGCGTGACGGATCCGATTCCTGTGCAGGGCCTCTCCGCTCCTGGTGTTTCACGTGAAACATCCCGGTCGCCGCAGACGCCCAATGGCACGCAGCAGCCCACGGGCGGCCCGCACGGTGGCGATGACGAGCGCCGATCAGCCCTCATCGCAACCGTTCCGGCCGTTGACGATACGACGCCTGTCGCCGCCGAGCTGGCGATGGACGCTCGCCGACGCATCGAGCTCCAGGGGCGGCGATTCCCGCGCCCGCCGAAGACGCGCATCATTACGGTGGCTAACCAGAAGGGCGGCGTCGGCAAGACGACGACCACGGTGAACGTCGCCGCAGGCCTGGCCCAGTCCGGCCTGAACGTACTGGTGATCGACAACGACCCACAGGGCAACGCCTCCACGGCGCTGGGTATCGAGCACCGCGCCGGGACGCCGTCCGTGTACGAGATCCTCGTGGAGGGAGAGTCGCTGGCCAGCACGATCCAGCAGTGCCCCGACGTCCCGAACCTGTGGGGGGTTCCGGCGACGATCGACCTCTCGGGCTCCGAGATCGAACTCGTCTCGCTCGTTTCACGTGAAACAAGGCTCCGGAAGGCGATCGACAAGTACCTTGCCGACAGAGTCGCCGCCGGCGAGGAACGGATCGACTACGTCCTCATCGACTGCCCGCCGAGCCTGGGTCTCCTTACGGTGAACGCGTTCGTGGCAGGCCGCGAGGTCTTCATACCGATCCAGTGCGAGTACTACGCGCTCGAGGGCCTGAGCCAGCTGCTCAAGACCATCGACCTCATCCGCTCCCACCTCAACCCTGAGCTTCGTGTCTCGTCGATCCTGCTGACGATGTACGACGGTCGCACCAACCTCGCACAGCAGGTCGCGGGCGAGGTCCGTTCGCACTTTCCGGCCGAGACGTTCAAGACGACGATCCCGCGGTCGGTGCGCATCTCAGAGGCACCGAGCTACGGCCAGACGGTGATGACCTACGACGCGACATCCACGGGGGCACTGGCGTACCTTCAGGCATCCCGTGAACTGGCCGAGCGGGGCCAGGGTGGTTCGAGCCCGCGCCGCGCCATGCAGGCGGAGCCGGTCGGAGCGCAGGACTGATGGTGTGCAGTGAAGCACGGGACGCGACGCGGACCGTGGCGATGGAGACGAAGCCTGTCCGCGCGGGGCGCGAGACCGGAACCGACGAGGAGACACGATGAGTGCGAAGCGACGCGGGCTCGGGCGGGGCCTGGGCGCCCTGATCCCGACGGGTCCCGAGCCGGATGAGCTCGGCGCCGGAACAGGGCCGGGCGAGACCGACGGCGCCGACTACGCACTGGGCGGTTCGGTCGCGACCGTGGTGGAGGAGCGTCCGTCACCGGCCCTGGACGCGACCGACGAGGTGCCGGTGAGCACCATCGCTGTGGACACCGTCTCAGCGGAGCCCGTGACGGAGAAGAAGTCCGTCAAGACAAACGGTCCTCGTCCGAGCACCGTGAAGTGGGACTCCGCGATCGCGAGCGGCCGACTCTCGGTCGCGAACGACGCCGCGGAGAGCAGTGGCGCGTCCGCGCTCGACGACACCTTCTTCAGCCGCGATGAAGGCGAGACCTCCCCTGTTTCACGTGAAACAGGGGACCTGCTCCCGGTTCCGGGGGCGCGCTTCGCCGAGCTGCCCGTCACGGCGATCCGGCCGAACACCTGGCAGCCCCGCACCGTCTTCGATGAAGGAGACCTCGACGAGCTGGTCGAGTCGATCAGGGAGATCGGCGTGCTCCAGCCGATCGTCGTCCGCCCGGACAAGGAGCACCCTGGTGAGTACGAGCTCATCATGGGTGAGCGGCGCTGGCGCGCGACGCAGGCAGCCCAGCTCGAGACCATCCCGGCGATCGTCCGGGAGACCGACGACGGCGACATGCTCCGGGACGCGCTCCTGGAGAACCTGCACCGCTCGGACCTGAACCCGCTCGAGGAGGCGGCGGCCTACCGGCAGCTCCTCGACGACTTCGGCTGCACGCACGAAGAGCTCGCCAACCGGATCGCACGCAGCCGTCCCCAGATCTCGAACACCCTGCGTCTGCTCAGGCTGCCTCCGCTGGTGCAGCGACGCGTCGCCGCCGGTGTGCTCTCGGCCGGGCACGCTCGCGCACTCCTCGGTCTGAGCGACGGCGCGGAGATCGAACGGCTCGCTCAGCGCATCGTGTCGGAGGGGCTCTCGGTACGCGCTACCGAGGAGATCGTCATGTTGACCGAGTCCGACGGCGGCAACGGCAAGACCCGCAAGGCGCCGCGTGCCGGCACCCGCAGCGAAGCGGTGGACGAGCTGGCGACACGGCTCTCCGACCGGTTCGAGACGAGGGTCAAGGTGTCGCTCGGCAAGACCAAGGGCCGGATGACCGTCGAGTTCGCCTCCGTCGAAGACCTCAACCGGATCCTCAATGTGATGGCTCCGGAGGAGCGCGGCCTCCTGAAGCCGCCCACTGGCGACTGACCCGCTGCAGCGGAACCACGGAAGCGGGAGAAGTACACACAACGACGCCGGGCCGGCATCTCCGCAGAGGGAGGTGCCGGCCCGGCGTCGTTCCGGCCGCGGGCGAAGACGTCAGGACGCCGGAGCCAGCGTCGTGTCGACGATCTTGCGGTACAGCGCCGCGAGGTCCCGACCGCTCGCCGCGATCGCCTGGGGCAGGACGGACAGCTCTGTCATGCCCGGCGCCACGCTGACCTCGAGGATCTGGGCGGTACCCGAGGCGTCGAGGATCAGGTCGGTACGCGACAGGTGACGCAGGTGCAGAGCCTCGTGGGCACGGACCGCGACGTCGGACACCAGCGCGGCCTGGTCCGGCGTGAGCCGGGCGGGTGCGAAGAACTCGGTCTCGCCGGCGACGTAGCGAGCGGCGTAGTCGTAGCCACCGTCGGCGACTATCTCCACGGCGGGCAGCGCCTCCGGCCCACCGGGTCCGTCGATCACGCTGACGGCCAGCTCGGTGCCGATGACGGCCTGTTCGATGAGCGCTGTCTCCCCGTAGGCGAAGCACTCCACCATCGCTCGCGGCAGGTCCTCCGTCCGGGTCACGACGGTGACGCCGAGCGCAGAGCCGCCCTCCGTCGGCTTGACCACGAGTGGCAGCCCCAGCCGCCGCACCACCGTGTCGAGCACCGGCTGCGCCCCTAGGTCCCGGAAGAGGCTCTGGGGGAGCGTCACGTAGTCGGGCGTCGAGAGTCCCGCATCGAGCAGGGCCGCCTTGGAGATCGGCTTGTTCCAGACCGCACGGCTGGCGCGCGGGCCGGTGCCCACGTACGGCAGGCCGAGCATGTCGAGCACGTCGCGTACCGAGCCGTCCTCGCCGGACGTGCCGTGCAGCAGCGGCCAGACGACGTCGGGGCGGGTGTCGCGGAGGAACGCCAGGAGGTCGGCGTCGACGTCGTGCAGCACGACCTCCAGACCGGTGGAGCGCAGCTCCTCCGCGACCCGCCGGCCCGACCGGAGCGAGACGTCCCGCTCGTGCGACAGGCCGCCGGCGAGGATGACCACCAGGGGAGTGCTGTCCGTGGCATCGGGGCCGTCAGGGCGCTTGGGCGAGCCCGTGGCGCCGGCGGACGCCGGTGCGGACGGAGCAGGGGCGGAACTGGTCATCGAGAGACTCACTCGGTTGGGATCGACGGGTCAGCTGCCATCGTGCCAGACAGCCCGACCTCCTGGGTGACCTGCACTCCCGGCGTCGCGCGCGGCGTCACGCCAGGTCCGGAGCGGGGCTCTCGACGTCGTCCGTGTCGGGATCGGGTCGCCCCGCCGTGCCGAAGATCTGCACCAGCTCGGCCTCGCCGTTGACGACGCCCGCCAGCCGACGCACTCCCTCGCGGATACGCTCCGGCGTGGGGAAGCAGAACGACAGCCGCATGTGGTCGGAGCCGCTGCCGTCGTAGTAGAACGCCGTGCCGGGGACGTATGCCACGCGCGCGGTGACGGCTCGGGGAAGCATCGCGCGGGAGTCTAGGCCCTCCGGCAGCCGCACCCACACGAAGAACCCGCCCTTCGGCACGTTCCATGACGCACTCGGGAGATGTTCACCGAGCGCGCCCACCAGGGCGTCGCGCCGTTCGCGATACAGCTCTCGGTACGCCTTGATCTGCGCCTTCCAGTCGCATGTCTCGAGGTAGGTCGCCACGGCGAGCTGCGAGGCGTTGGAGGGGGACAGGACCGCGGACTCGCTCGCCAGGACCAGCTTGTCGCGCACCGCGTGCGGCGCGATCACGAAACCGACCCGGTATCCCGGGGCGAACGTCTTGGAGAACGACCCGAGGTACAGCACGCCGTCGCCGTCGTAGGAACGCAGCGCGGGCAGGGGCTCCTCGTCGAAGCCGAGCAGACCGTACGGGTTGTCCTCGACCACGAGGACACCGTGCCGGCGGCAGATCTCCAGCAGCAGCGGGCGACGCCCGGCGGAGAGCGAGACACCCGCGGGGTTCTGGAACGTCGGCACGGTGTAGAGGAACTTCACGCGGCGGCCCTCGGACGCGAGGCGGGTCAGCGTCGCGTCGAGCTCCGCGGGGACGAGGCCGTCGGCATCGAGCGGCACCTGGACGACGTCGGCCTGGTAGGACCGGAACACGCCGAGCGCTCCGACGTAGGACGGAGCCTCGGCGACGACGACGTCACCCGGGTCAATGAAGATGCGGGTCACCAGGTCGAGCGCGGACTGCGAGCCGGTGGTGACGACGACGTCGTCGGGATGGGCCGAGACACCTTCGAGCGCGACGACCTGCGTGATGTGCTCACGCAGGCTCTCTTCGCCCTGGCCCGAGCCGTACTGCAGGGCGGTTGTCCCCTTGGTGGCTATGAGCCGCTGCATGGTGTCCGCGATGACCTCGAGGGGGAGACCCTCGAGGTAGGGCATGCCACCCGCGAGCGACACGACCTCGGGACGGTTCGCGACCGAGAAGAGCGCCCGGATCTCCGAGGCCCGCATGCCGTGCGCCCGCGCCGCGTACGCGCCGAACCACGGGTCGAGGCGGTTTCCGGCGGTCTCGGGAAGCTCGTTCACGCGGCCCAGTCTTGCACGGGTGCGGTGTGGGGCCGAGTACCCGTTCGTGGCGAAACGGTGAGGCTACGTGGCCGGTGACGACAAAGAGCGCGTGTCCCGAGCCACCCGATGACGTGATCAGGTGAGACGGACACGCGCTCTTCGTAGCGGTGCGTGAGAGGTCAGCCCGCGAGGACCTCGTCGATCTCCTCGGTCAGCGCACGCTTCGGGCGGGCGCCGATGATCGACTTGACGACCTCACCGCCCTTGTAGACGTTGAGCGTCGGGATCGACACGATGCCGTAGTCCATCGCGGTCTGCCGGTTCTCGTCGGTGTCGATCTTGACGATCTTGATCTTGCCCTCGTACTCCTCCGACAGCTCCTCGAGGATCGGCGCGACCATGCGGCACGGGCCGCACCAGGTTGCCCAGAAGTCGACGAAGACAGGAATGTCAGAGTCGAGGACCTCGGTCTTGAAGGTGTCGTCGGTGACCTTGATGGTGCTCATCCAGATACTCCTTGTTCGTGGCCCCCGGAGGGCCGAGAGGCGGGGTCGGTGGGAACCGGCCGGGAGATCAGTCGTTCAGCGAGTCGAGGAAGGCCTGGGCGTCGAGCGCCGCGGAGCAGCCCGATCCGGCGGCCGTGATCGCCTGGCGGTAGGTGTGGTCGACGGCGTCACCGCAGGCGAAGACACCGGGAAGGTTGGTCCGGGTGCTCCGGCCCTCGACGAGGATGTAGCCGTTCTCGTCCAGGTCGACCTGGCCCTTGACCAGGTCGGTGCGGGGCTCGTGGCCGATCGCGACGAACAGGCCGGTCGCCTCCAGGTCACGGATCTCGCCGGTGACCGTGTCGCGCAGGCTGATACCCGAGACCTTGCTGTCACCGGAGATGCCGGCGACCTCGCTGTTCCACGCGAACTCGATCTTCGGGTCCGCGAGGGCCCGCTCGGCCATGATCTTCGAGGCGCGCAGGTCGTCGCGACGGTGCACGACGGTGACCTTGGACGCGAACCGGGTGAGGAACGTGGCCTCCTCCATCGCGGAGTCACCACCACCCACCACCGCGATGTCCTGGTCACGGAAGAAGAAGCCGTCGCAGGTCGCGCACCACGAGACACCGCGTCCGGAGAGGCGCTTCTCGTCGGCGATGCCCAGCTCGCGGTACGCGGATCCGGTGGCGAGGATGACGGCGCGGGCGCGGTAGGTGTCGCCGCCGCCCGTCACGACGGTCTTGACGTCACCGGTCAGCTCGACCTGCTCGGCGTCGTCCCAGATGACCTTGGCGCCGAACTTCTCGGCCTGCTCGCGCATCGCCTCCATCATGTCGGGACCCTGGATCCCGGCAGGGAAGCCCGGGAAGTTCTCGACCTCGGTGGTGTTCATCAGTGCGCCACCGGCAGTGACCGAGCCCGCGATGACGACGGGCGCAAAACCTGCGCGCGCCGCGTAGATGGCTGCGGTATATCCCGCGGGGCCGGACCCCACGATGACGACGTCGAGCACGGGGGCCTCGGTGGTCCCGGCAGCCGGAGCGGTGGTCTGTTCGGTCAAGGTGTTCTCCTCGAGTTCCATGGGCACACGCCATAACACGCGACCGGGTCCTAGTGTTCCAGGCCAGGTCATCTGTGGCGCCATCGCGAGCGTGAACCTCGCCACACCACATCGACATTCTTCGATGGAGCATCGGTCCAGGTACCTGGACGCCCAGAACGCCGGAGGAACGAACCATCGACATCGTGTGTTCGTTCCCGCCGGCGTTCTGGACTGCTCCTGCTGGCTGACGACAGGTCAGCTCAGCACCACCTCGTTCAGCTCCAGCCGGAAACCGTTCGACGCCTGCGGCAGCTCGGTCACCCAGATGGTGAACGAGTCGCTCACGACGGGCTCGGTCAGCTCGAACGTGGTGGTGTTCGAGAAGGTGCCCTCGGCGAGCACCTCACCGCCCGCACCGCCCTTGAGGATCTGTACCTTGCCGCCCGGCGTGTTGGTCAGCAGCTCGACCTTGCTCACCGAGGCCGGCTCTCGCAGCTTGAGCTCCATGCCGAGCGAGTCCTTGTAACCGCCGAACGCGGCCTGCTGGTACGTGGTCGTGTAGTAGAACGTGGCGGGGTCGGTGTCGTAGGCGAGCTCGACCTTCTCGGGGTGGTCGATGGTCTCGCCGTTCCAGTCGAGCGTGCCGAGCAGTGCGGCCGAGTCGATCACCGGCCGTGCCTCAGTCTGTGCCGGGGGAGAGGGCGGCGAGCTGCCCTCTCCCTCCCCTTCGCCGCCGGCGCCGCCAGCCGACGAGCTCGCGACTGGCGTCGGTGAGGCATCGGCGATCAGATCCGGAGTGGGTGACAGCACCGAGTTGACGGCCCATATCAGTCCTGCCACCACGGCGACACCGACCAGCCCGAGCACGATCGGCGTCGGGTTGACGCCGCCACGCTTCGGCGCGGGCTGGGTGGCGAACCCGCCGTCCTGGCCGTAGTAGCCGCTCTGGTCGTAACCAGCCGGGGCGTACTGCGGTGGGTACTGCTGGGGCACACCCTCCTGCGCGTACTGCCCCTGGTCGTAACCAGACGGGACCAGGCCGACCGGCTGGCCGAACTGGTCGTAGCCCACCGGCACACCACCGTCCGGAGGAGGTGGCGGCACAGGGGCGTGCCCACCGAACGCCTGCGGCTCGTAGGTGTATTCGTTCTGCGGTTCGGGGTAACCAGCGGGCACGCTGCCCGCTCCCGTCGCCATCGTCTCGTCGTTGCGTGCGATCCGGCCGGTGACCGGGCGTCGAACGGGAGGTGTGCCGTCGCCGCCGAAAGCGTCGGCGATTGACTGCCGTCGCGGCCCCTCCGGCTCGGGCTGCACAAATCCAGGCAGCGATGCCACTACGGAAACCTCTCCCCACGGCTGAAGAGCCGTGGTCACGTCGTCGGGGTTCATCGGTCCGTCGGTGCTGCCGGGCGCGTCGAACGTGCGGCCAACCAGAGCATCGATCTCGGGGTCCACGTGGGGAACCAGCGTGGACAGCGGCGCCACCGCGCCGGAAGCGTCGAGCAGCGCGGGCAGCGGGATCAGGGTGTCCCTGGCGATCCAGTCGGCCTCGAGATCCTGGCCGGGCCAGCGCGCCGTCATCGAGTAGTAGAGCAGTGCCACCAGTCCCTGGGCGTCGAGCCGCGCGGGCTGGACGTTCAGCGTCGCGCCGGACGCCAGCCCGCCGTCGAGCCCCAGGCCGGTGACCCGGACCTGATGGCCGTCCACCCGCACGGCCTCGGGGCGCAGCGCGGTGTGGTGCACACCGCGTGCGTGCGCCACACCGAGGGCGGCGGCCGCCTCACCCACGATCGCGCGGGCCTGCTGCTCGTCCACCAGACCGCTCGAGACGATCTCCGTCAGCGTGGAGCCGGTGTGCGGTTCGGTGACGACGTACCTGCGCCCGTCGGCGTCGGACCCGGCGTCGAGGACCCGGACCAGACGTGGGTCGGTGATGAGCGCGGCGCGGCGGGCGGAGTCCAGGGCGTCACCGGCATAAGGCCCGGTCACAAGGGTCACGCGGACCTCGCGGTCCAGGACCAGGTCGTGTGCCTCCCATGCGGTTGCCGCGGCGAGGTCGGTCGACACCTGGTGGCTGAGCCGGTATCTCTCGACCAGCACGATGCCTGGCTCGACGGTGCTCACGCGGACCTCCTCGCTCGCTCGGGGGACAGTAGCAGGTACGCGACCGCAGGGGCCGGGCACCGTCGCCATGCTACGCGGAACCGCCGACAGCCCGTCGAAATGTCGCAGAGACGCAACGGAAGCGCAGATCAACGATCTGCGCTTCCGGTACGACGACGGACTGGGTCAGCGCTTGAGCCGCGCCAGCAGCGGGCCGAGCAGCCGGTCGAGCTCCTTGACGCGGAGCAGCCGGAGCAGCGCCACGTAGATGACGACCATGACCAGGCCGCACAACGCAGACACCCACAGCCCGCTGAGCATCGTCAGCACCCAGCCGTTGCCGAACGAGAGCGCCTCGAACCCGCCGACCAGCCGGTACAGACCCCAGCCGGCCAACCCGGAGACGACGGCCGCGAGGAGCGTCTTGGCGTGCAGCGCGAGCACTCGACCGCCGTCGAGCCGCCCGCCGAGCTTGGTCCTGAGGCCCTGGGTGCGCAGGAGCACGGTGATCCAGTTCGACAGGGCGTAGGCACCCGCGGCGGCGATCACCCAGGTCTCGATCGGCAGCCAGATCTGCGCGGCGATCAGCCCGGCCACCAGCACGAGCGTGGACGGCACGGTGATCCAGAAGACGGAGCGCCCGTCCTCGTAGGCGAAGTAGACCCACTTCATGAGGGCCATCGCGCCGAGCGGCACCAGGCCGAACGACAGCGCGACCAGCACGGGCGCGATGAGCGCGGTGCCCTCCTCGCCCGCCGTGGGGACGATGAACGCGGTGGCCGGCGCGGCCAGCACGGTCAGGGCGGCGGTGGCGAACACCGTGAAGACGCCGATCGTGCGCAGGCCCGTGGAGAGGTCGTCACGGACGCGGTCCGTGTCGCCTTCCTGTGCGGCCTTGCTGATGCCCGTGAACAGGGCGGTCGCGATGGAGACGGTGACGAGCGAGTGGGGCAGCAGGTAGATCAGGAGCGCCTGCGCGTAGGAGCCGTTACCGGCGACCGCCTCGAGGGGAGTGCTCGTCGCGCCGGCCTCGGACGAGACCCGGGTCAGGTAGAGCACACCGGCCTGCTCCAGCACCACCGCGGCGAAGGTCCACAGGGCGACCGAACCGGCCGAACGGAGCCCGATACCGCGCAGCCCCAGGCGGAAGTGCCAGCGGAAGCCCGAACGCAGCAGGGGGACCAGCAGCACCAGCGCCTGTGCGGCGATGCCGAGGGTGGCGGTGCCCGCAAGCAGGATCGTGCGCGGGGTGTCCCACTCCGACAGGTCGTTGATACCGCGCTCCGGCGCGGTGCCGAACACCACGAGGAAGATGCCGAACCCGATGACCGAGACGACGTTGTTGGCCACCGGCGCCCACATGAACGGCCCGAACTGCTCACGCGCGTTCAGCACCTGGCCCAGCAGCGTGTACAGGCCGTAGAAGAAGAGCTGGGGGATGCACCAGTAGGCGAACACGGTGCCCAGCGCGAGCTGCTCCGCCGTCCAGCCGTCCGTGTAGAGCATCACGACCCACGCCGACGCGCCGGTGAGGATCGCGGTGATCGCGAGGATGCCCACCGCCGAGACGGTGAGCAGCTTGTCGATCCGCTCCTGGGTGTTGTGCGCGCGGAACGCCTTGACGATCTGCGGTACGAGGACGGCGTTCAGCATGCCGCCCGCGAGGATCGCGAACATCACGTTGGGCAGCTTGTTCGCCACGTCGAACGCGATGGCCACGCTGCCGACGGAGCTGACGGCGGCCACGAGCATCAGGTTCCGGACCAGGCCGCCGAGGCGCGAGGCGGCTGTGCCCGCCGCCATCACCAGCGAGTTGCGGCCCAGGCCGCGGGCCGGCGGCGGGGTGGCGGGCGCGCCCGGACCGCTCGCGGTCTCCGCGCTGGGATCCGACGCGGGGTCGGTCGGTACGGACACGGTGTTCTCCTGGGTCAAGCGACTACTCCCGTGGTCTGGGGCCCTGCCCGGTGCTGCGCGGCCGAAGTGTGCGGCGGCCGAAACACTACTCTGCCCGGACGGCGACGGAGTTCGTCGCCGTCGTCGAGCCGGTCGCATCGGGCGACTCGGGTGCCTCCGCCGCCGTCCCGGTCGCCTCTTCGACGTCCTCGCGGGTGGCGCGGTACGGCGAGCGGCCGCGCCGCACCGTCCGCCAGATCCCGGCAAGGAACAGCAGCGCGACGAGGCCCGCGGCGACCCAGGTACCGACCTCTTCCCAGCCTGCGCGGACGCGGACCTGGAACGCCGAGTCGTCGGTGATCTTGGCGCCGCTCGGCGTGAGGAGCTGTGCGGTGACATCGACGTCGCCGGAACCGATGGCGCGCACCGGAACCTGTACGTCGAGCTCCTGGCCGGCCGGGACGGTCGTGGTGCTGCGGTCGCCGACCGTGAGTCGCGGGTGGTCGGGGCGCAGTACCACGGTCACCGTGGCGTCCACGTCGAGCGTGTTGCGCACACGCACCGGGATGTTGCCGACGTCGGTGATGAAGTTGATGTCCTGGCGGGGGACGACGGTCACGGACTCGTGCGTGAACTTGTCGGCCGCCTCGAGCACCCGCTTGGCGAGCAGGTTCCGGATGCCGGGGTCCGCGCGCTGCGCGACCGCCAGCGGCCCCGCGAGACGGGCGACTCCCGGCTTCCAGAGCGGGGCAGGGTCGTCGACGGCGATGGACGAGAAGGTCACGATCGCGTCCCGAGCGCGCTCGAGTGCCTTGACGCTGGTGGCGGAGAGCTCGGCCTTGTGCACCTTGCGGTTCGGGAGAGGCGTGCGCGCGACGTCCGGCGCATCCTGGGCGAACAGGTCGTCCAGCGTCGTGGTCTCCACCCAGTCGGCGTCCTCGAGCGCCCTCAGGACGGAGGTCGCGGCCGCGGCGTCCGGGGTCCAGGTGCGCGGCATCACTATGGACTTGGTCGGCGGCACCTCCGGTGACTGGTTCACGATGGCCGCCGTCTCCGCGAGGAGGCGTTGCGTCCCTTCGGCGGCCGTGGTCGTTGTGCCGGTGGAGCCCGTGTCCGCGGCACTCTCGGCGTCGGCGGTCTCCGCCTGCGACAGGTCCGTCGCCGAGAGCAGGGCGCTCGTCAGCGTGGGGTCGGTGACTGCGGCGTGCGCCGTGCCCGACGGGGTGCTGACCTCCGCCCGACCGGTCGTCGTACCGCTCTCCGCGGCCAGCCCACCGCTGACCAGCACGTTCGGCCGGCCGGCGGCAACGGCGAGGCCAAGGGTCTCGATGTCCGGCACGGCGCCGTCGGCCGGCCAGGCGAGGCCCTGGAGCCAGCTCTTCGGGACTCGCCAGTCGTCCAGGCGGGGGGAGCGAAGGAAGCTGCGCGGGCCCATCGTGCGCACGTTGGCGTGCGCGAGCGCGGCGAGATCGGGGTCACGGTCGGGGAGCGTGTAGGTGGCGGTCCTGCCCGCGGCGTCGAGGAGACGTTCGGACCAGGCGATGAGTGCGGAGTCCTTCGACGCCGCGGCGACGGCCATCACCGACGGATCGACGGCGAGCGACAGCTTGCTGTGCTCCGCGACCTCCACCACGCCGTCGAGCCGCTGGCCCGCAGCGGCGAGCTGCGCGAGCTCGATGTCGGTCGTGCTGTGGTCTGCCGGGTCGGTGGCCGGACCGGTGATCCCGGCGAGGATGCTGAGCCGCATGGGCGCACGCTCGACGCCGTCGGCGTCGTAGAGCAGGAACGAGCGCGCGATGCCGAGCCGGCCCGTCGGGTCGTCGACGCTGACCGCGAACCGGCGGGGGCCGAAACCTTGCAGGTACTCGACACCAGGGTCGTAGGTGAACGAGACGTCCTTGGACGCGCCCGCGTTCAGCCGCCCGAGCGGCTTCGTGGTGGGCACGCCCCTGACCGGGTCCAGCAGGTCCGCGGAGGCCCACTCGGTGACCTCGGCGCGGGACGTGATCGCCACGTAGTTGACGGCGAAGTTGACGTTGGCCCCGGAGACGGCGGCACCGGTGTGGTTGGTGATCCTCGCCCGGACGGTCACCACGTCGCCAGGCTGCGCGGTCGGGTGCGACACGTCGGTGATCGACACGTCCACCGTGCCCTGGGCCGACGGCGCGGCGGGGACACCCTCGGAGAGCTCCTCGGCGACCGTGTCGGAGACGGGAGCCGGGGCCGTGCCGACGGCGGCACCACCCGACGTCGGAACGGTGGCGCTCGCCGGAACCACTGCGGACCCGGCAAGCAGCATGGCCGCCAGGAGCACGGCGCCTGTCTTGCCGGTGTGGCGGGCCGCCCGGCGGCGGGCGGAACTGTGTGCGAGGTCGGGGTGCTGCGTCATGGCAGGTCGGGGCGCTCCGTGGGGAAGGCGTCAGCACGCAGCGCGTCCCGGAGACTGCTCGATGACTCGAGGAGGTCCAGGGCGGCGACGGCCAGTCGCTGCTCGTTCGGGTACGACAGGCGCGCAGCGAGCTCGTCGACCCTGACCCAGAGAGCGTCCTCGGCTTCGCCGTCCGGATCGTCCTCCACGGTCAGGCGACCGCCCTCCGCGCGCAAGAGGTAATGGTGCACCACCTTGTGGACTCTCCGGTCCTCACCGGTGAACCAGTAGTCGATCACGCCGAGCTCCGCCTGGATCGAGCCGCGGATCCCGGTCTCCTCGCGGATCTCGCGGATCGCCGCCTCCTGAGGCGTCTCACGACCCTCGAGATGTCCCTTCGGCAGGCACCATTCGAGGCGGCCCGTCCGGTTCCGGCGTAGCAGCACTGCCGCGCTGAAGTCCTCGGGCCGCTCGGAACCGCCGCGCAGCACCAGGCCACCCGCGGAGGTCTCGTCGACGACGGGCAGGTGGGTCGGGCTCGCCGCCGCGCGCCGCGCAGGATTCACCCGCAAGGGCGCTCCGCCGGGCGGCGGGGGCACCTCCGGGCGACCGTCAGGACGGTCGCTCGCCGGAACTGGGGTGGACATGCCCCAACACTACCGACTGAGCACCGTTGGTCAGGTCAGGAGCAGGGGCGCGGGCGGTTTCGGGCACAGGTTCGGACGCCAGGACCATGCCTGCCGGTGCGGGTGTGCCCGTGCGGGTGATCTTGCGGTGCGTGTCGCCCTGCCGTGTCTGGGAGAATCTTGGGCTGTGTCTACCCCTGAGCAGGATCTGTTGCGGCGCGCGCTCGGCGTGCTGACCGAGATGGCGCCCGCCGCGCTCGAGCTGGGCGACCGGTTCCGCGCCGCCGGGCACGAGCTCTCGCTGGTCGGTGGTCCGGTCCGGGACGCGTTCCTGGGCCGGGCGAGCAACGACCTGGACTTCGCGACCTCGGCCTCGCCGAGCCAGACGCAGAAGATCCTCGCGCGCTGGGGCGACTCGAACTGGGACATCGGCCGGGAGTTCGGCACCATCGGCGCGCGGCGCGGGGACGTCGTCGTCGAGGTGACGACGTACCGGACCGACAAGTACGACCCGGCGTCGCGCAAGCCGCTGGTCGAGTTCGGGGACTCGCTCGACGGCGACCTGTCGCGCCGTGACTTCACCGTGAACGCGATGGCCGTGCGGGTGCCCGACCTGACCTTCGTGGATCCGTTCAATGGCCTGAGCGACCTCGCCGCAGGGGTGCTGCGCACGCCCATCGCCCCTGAGCGTTCGTTCGACGACGACCCGCTGCGCATGATGCGCGCCGCCCGGTTCGCGGCCCAGCTCTCGTTTCACGTGGAACCAGGAACGCTCGCCGCGCTGGTCGCGATGGCCGAGCGGATCGGGATCGTGTCGGCAGAGCGGGTGCAGGCGGAGATCACCAAGCTGCTCCTGAGCGACAACCCGCGGGCAGGCCTCGAGGTCCTCGTCGACACCGGCCTCGCCGAGCAGGTGCTGCCCGAGCTGCCCGCGCTCCAGCTCGAGATCGACGAGCACCACCGGCACAAGGACGTCTACCAGCACTCGCTCACCGTGCTGGAGCAGGCGATCGCCCAGGAGACCGGCCCGGACGGCGCCGTGCCGGCACCGGACCTGGTGCTGCGCCTGGCCTCGCTGCTGCACGACATCGGCAAGCCCGCCACGCGCCGGTTCGAGCCCGGCGGCGGCGTGAGCTTTCACCACCACGAGGTCGTCGGGGCCAAGCTCACCGCCAAGCGGCTCAAGGCCCTGAAGTTCGAGAAGCAGGTGGTCAAGGACGTGTCGCGGCTCGTAGAGCTGCACCTGAGGTTCCACGGGTACGGCGAGGGCACGTGGACGGACTCCGCCGTCCGCCGTTACGTGACCGACGCCGGCCCGCTCCTCGAGCGGTTGCACCGCCTCACCCGTGCCGACTCGACGACACGCAACAAGCGGAAGGCCAAGCGGCTGTCCGACGCGTACACGGACCTGGAGAACCGGATCTCCGCACTGCGCGAGCAGGAGGAGATCGACGCGATCCGGCCCGACCTGGACGGGACGCAGATCATGGAGATCCTCGGGATCTCGCCGTCGCGTGAGGTGGGCGAGGCGTACAAGTACCTGCTGAGCCTGCGTATGGAGCGCGGCCCGCTGGGCGAGGAGGCGGCGACGGAGGAGCTGAAGAAGTGGTGGGGCGAGCGGTAGTCGGTCGTTGCGTCCGGTCGGGGTGCGGCAACATCTCGGCGCCGCCGTCAAACCGTAGCGGAGGGCCCCCTGGGGCCCGTGAGCGAGGC